>JBJXDV010000463.1:0-11454 GCA_046153465.1 Chitinophagaceae bacterium | reverse complement strand
ATTTACAAAAAGCAATCAGGGAAGCGATACTGGATGTCGAAATTGAGAATAATTATGAAGCAGCCTATTCTTTGCTGGTGTTAAAAGCAAAAGAAATGCAATTAGAGCCGATAAAGTAGGTTGTATTTCGATTGAATGAATTATCCTAATTTTGGCGCACTATTTTGAAAGCAAAAGAATTGGAAATTAATTATTTCTAAGAAAAAAGTTATAGCATTCATTTACCAACTATTCAACAAAAAATTTGTTTCATGGCTGTATTAAAGTTTAGGATTTATTTTGAAGAAGATGACAGTGTTTACCGTGACGTGGCTGTAAAACATACACAATCATTTATTCATTTGCACCAGGTAATTTTAAAAGCGTATGAGTTTGATAGTAAACATTCGGCCACCTTCTTCCGTAGTAACGACCAATGGCACAGGGGTCGTGAAATTTCTCTGGAAAAATATAATAAAGAATATAAAGCTCCGCCATTGTTAATGGCCGATACGGCGGTGGGTTCTGAGATACGCAGCCCTAACCAACGTTTTATTTATACCTACGATTTTGTAAAGAACTGGAATTTCCAGGTTGAACTGATAAAAGTGGAGAAGGAAGAAAATGCAAAACTCGATTATCCGGTGGTTGTTCGAACGGAGGGTATTGCACCTTCACAGTATGGAACAAAAGGGTTAGTGGGGGATAAGCTTGCCGAGATGGAAGAAAAATATGATTTGGTAGCGGGAGCTGAAGGGTTTGGATTGGAAGGGGCCGGCGATGATGGGGAAGAGGTAGAATCAACCGAAGAATCAACCGAAGAATCACCCGAAGAAGATTCAAATGAAATTGTATAATATGCAGGGGAGATGTTGGTATATCCTAAAAGATTTATTTTACTAACATTCAATTATTGAATCGATCGAATAATAGGTATGGGAAGACTACAGTCCTATAATTTTACTTGAACAACCGTAAACTTTAATCTCGTTCCAAAATAGATATTGGTCCTTTGAAAGTTATTTTTGACTTGGTTTTTTCTTTTGCCCTGGAAAAATGATATGAATAAAAAAACCTGCATCCTTCTAACAGGCCCAACTGCCATTGGCAAAACAGCAGTGGCAATACAAATAGCGCTACATTATAAAACATCTATTATTTCTGCCGATTCCCGTCAGTGTTATAAAGAAATGACTATTGGCGTTGCAAAACCAACTCCGGAACAGCTTCAAATGGTTCCGCATTATTTTATTAACTCGCATTCAATTACTGAGGAAGTAAATGCTGCCGGATTTGAGCAATACGCATTGGATGCAGTTAAAAAAATTTTTGAGAAAAATGATATTGCGGTGATGGCAGGGGGTACTGGTTTATATATAAAAGCGTTCTGCGAAGGATTAGATACTATACCAACTATTGATCCGGCGATACGAAATGAAGTGACTCAGCACTATGAACAAAAAGGTAAACAATGGTTACAGGAACAAATTAAAGAAAAAGACCCACTATTTTATGAAGAAGGCGAAATAGAAAACCCGCAACGGTTGATGCGGGCCTTAGAAGTAAAATTGTCTACGGGTATTTCTATCCGTGAATATCAGCAAGGAAAAAAAGTTGAAAGAGATTTTAGGATTGTTAAAATCGGATTGGAACTTCCAAAAGATTTATTACATGAGCAAATCAATCAACGGGTAGATCAAATGATGCAGGATGGATTGTTAAACGAAGTAAAAACTTTGTATACAAGTAGATCCTTGAATGCGCTTCAAACAGTAGGTTATAACGAATTGTTCAGCTACCTCGATGGTATAGGTTCATTGGAGGAAGCAGTTGATCTGATAAAGCAACATACGCGACAATATGCAAAGCGGCAAATTACGTGGTTTAAAAAAGAAAGTATCGAAAAAATGTTTGACCCCCGATTAATTTCTCCCATCATTGAATTTATTGATGAAAAATTGCGTTAGGAATTTTGTTCGGTCAGTTATATTAAACGATTAAATTTCTAACGCTCGATACCTAATAATAAACAGGTAAATATTAACTTTGTTCTCTATACAATAGAATTCTATCTTTTTGATTTGATAAAATTTACTAAGAAACCCTTTTCAGAAATGAAAAGGGTTTCTTAGTACTAAATAGAATAATTTTTTAGAACTTAAAGCCTACCGTTAGTAAAAGATTTCCTTCATTATCTTTTAGGTTAGCAAACGTATTTGCTTTATCAGAAAGGCGATAGGGGAAGTTTACATCTTTTGCCATACTATGTACATAAGTTAGATCTACAAAAACACCTTTGTTACGATAGCCAAGGCCACCACTAAGGTTCATTCTTCGTGCCTTCAAGGCATTATCTTTATATGGATTTCCGAAATAAGCAAAACCCAATCTCGCCATAATAATTTTAAACTTCAATTCACCACCTACCCGAAAATTAAACGTGCTTTTATAGATAGACCGAGTGGCCTCGTTCACTCCTTTAAAGTAATCGGCATCGCCCTGTTGTTGATCGGCTGCCGTAAACTTTCCCGTTCTGTTTGTTATATATTCAACATCTGCCGTAATAAATCCTTTTTGTTTGGATACATCTTCCACTTCATTAATAACAAAGGATCCTCCGAAAATAATTTTCCAGGGGCTTATAAAATCAAATTTATTTTCTGTTACTGGAAAGGTATTTAAGGAAACACTGTCTGCGCCCGGTGGAAGTCCATACTTTACAGCAAACTTTTCCAGATCTGTAACCATTTTTGCAGCAGTAATATTTTCATTCAACCCATATAATGTGGGTGTATGAATACTTAAGCCTAATCTTATCTTTTCCGTAGGCTTTACAATAACACCAAGCTTTGCGTTAAAACCAACTCCTTTTTGTGTAAGCGTTTCTTCGTAAGACGCGTAATTAAAATCATTGTCCTTATCAGCGCTGGCATCACTTTCTTTTATAAAACTTGTTCGGGTATAATTCAAAATTGGAATTCCTACTCCAAAGCCAAAATAAAGTTTATCATCCATATTGGCTGCATAACCAAATGCCAATTCTGTAATGCCTCCTTTGGTTTTAATCAATTTTTCCTGGTTAAGAAGTGATATTTTTTCTCCTTGTCCATAAATAGTTGTTTCTCCATTATTAAGTTTCAATGTATCAACAAGGTATTCATAGATTGCCATTTTAGTAGGAAGACTTATAAGTGAAGAATTTTTCCAAGGAAAGCTATTAGGCCCGTCACTTAATGGTAAACCAGACTTTGCAAAATCCAATGCATATTCCTCCGAAAAAGAACTGAAATCGTTTTGTCCTTTATAATAAGTATTCGAATTAAAATTGGCCGTACGATTGATCGCTAAGCTAACCGCCTTACTTTTCCAGCGGCTATATCGATTTGAAAACGCAAATACAAAACCCGAGGTTCCGAAGTCGAAATTATTAAGGCCATCAGTTTTTGTATTGGTGCCGCGGTATTCTCCTTTTCCTTTTAAAAAACTAAAGCCGGGGCTTAACACAAATTCACCGGTTTTATACAATCCTAATCCCGCAGGGTTTACAAAAGTGGCGGTTATTTCTCCACCCAAAGAATTCAATGCACACCCGATGGCTTGCTGCCTGGCCGTTCCCGAAGGATTGATCCAACTCATACGCAACGCATCTTCGGGTAGCTGAGCCAGTAAGCAATTACCGGAGAATAGAAACGACGCTATGTAAAGGATTCTTTTCATATAGTTTAACTTTTTGAAACGACCGTGCAATGAAAAGAGGAAATTAAATTCAAGAAGTACTCAAATTCAATTTCCTCTTTCAAACCATTTAATGCCGATAATATTTTTTAATGAATCGTATTAGCCACCTCTTCTGCCACTTGAAGTTCCACCGCTGCTGCTTCCACTACTTCCTCCACTGCTACCAGAAGATTGAGAAGAAGTACCTGACGAAGATCCGGAAGACGAAGGAGTATAACTTCTGCTAGAGCTTCCCGAAGAAGAACCACTGCTATTGCTGTTCGAATTTGTATTGCTATAGCCACTGTTGCTTCCAGAAAATACTTTACGGATACTCGTACCTAAACTATTGCCCGTATTACTATTGGTATTGTTATAACTTCCATATCCACTATTTGGTAAACGGGTAGAAGATTTTGCATTTCTGGTAGCTAAATTACTATTACCATAATTGTTGTTCGTGTAACTATTGAGGCTAAAATTGCGAACCTTGGTGTACACATTTGGATACGATTTTGGATTAATCACTACCACATTTCTGCAATAAGGATTGTATCCACTGTTCCAGTTATAATATCCATTCCAATAGTTATTCCAGTTATAACTGTAAGGATTATTATAATTATTCGTCCAGCCAGAATGAAGGTTCCAGTCATAATCGTCAAATGCATTCCAGCGATAAGGATTTCTTACCCTCATGCGCAACCAGCGATCATCTGCATTATCATATTCATAATTACGATACCGATCATTATTCGATGATTGTTTAATCTCTACATATTCTTCCGTTTCTTTGGCAGGAGAATAATACACATCATCCGGGGTTTGGCTGGATTTATAAGCGGTTGAGCAACTGCTAAAAGCAGCAACTACCAAAACAGCGAGTAAAATTTGCGACTTCATACGTACAAGTTTAATAGGTTTACAAACGAAGTACTACTTTTGCGATCTTGTATAAAAGTACAATAAAAAGACAGGTATCAAAAGGAAATAATTGCAGGGGTATTGTTAAAATTTTAAGAATTAAGCCCTTGAGAAACAGGGAATATTCAAGATAAAAGCAACTAAATAGAAAATGAGTAAAGAAATTACATCAAGGGAAAAGGATTATTCCCAATGGTACAACGACCTGGTAATTAAAGGAAGCCTGGCCGATTATTCTGCGGTAAGAGGTTGTATGGTCATTAAACCCTACGGTTATGCCTTATGGGAAAATATGCAGCAAACATTGGATAAAATGTTTAAAGACACCGGTCACGAAAACGCCTACTTTCCTCTATTAGTACCCAAAAGCCTGTTTGAAGCTGAAGAGACAAATGCAGAAGGCTTTGCAAAAGAGTGTGCCGTGGTAACCCATTATCGTTTAAAGAGCGATCCTTCAAAAAAAGGAAAATTAATGGTAGACCCAGATGCAAAACTGGAGGAAGAATTAGTTGTAAGGCCCACCAGTGAGGCTATTATCTGGAACACCTATAAAAATTGGATACAATCGTACCGCGATCTTCCTATCCTAATAAACCAATGGGCCAACGTAGTTCGTTGGGAAATGCGCACCCGTTTATTTTTGCGAACGGCAGAATTTTTATGGCAGGAAGGGCACACCGCGCACGCAACAGCTAAAGAAGCAGTTGCTGAAGCGGAACAAATGATGCATGTATATGCAGATTTTGTAGAAAATTGGATGGCCCTCCCCGTAATAAAAGGATTGAAAACCGAAAGTGAGCGGTTTGCCGGTGCAGTAGATACTTATTGCATCGAAGCGTTAATGCAGGATGGTAAAGCACTGCAGGCAGGAACCTCACATTTTCTTGGACAAAATTTTGCTAAAGCCTTTGATGTAAAATTCACCGATAAGGAAAATAAAATGGATTTTGTATGGGCCACTAGTTGGGGCGCGAGTACGCGCTTAATTGGTGCATTGGTAATGGCACACGGTGATGATGAAGGATTGATAATGCCACCAAGAATTGCACCTATACAGGTAGTAATTGTACCTATATATAAGGGAGAAGATCAAAAAGCAATCATTGATGAAAAGGTAAAACAACTTGTTAAAGAATTAAAACTGGCAGGTGTTCGGGTTAAATACGATGATAACGAGAATGCACGTCCGGGATGGAAATTTGCAGAGTACGAATTGAAAGGAATACCATTACGAATAGCCATGGGTGCACGCGATCTCGAGAACAATACGGTGGAATTAGCCCGACGGGATACTAAAGAAAAAATGACTGTATCCATCGATGGATTAAGTACACGAATCGTATCGCTGCTCGATGAGATTCAGCAAGCCATTTTTGCAAAAGCACTATCTTTCAGGGACGCACATATTACCAACGCAGATAACTGGCAGGAGTTTGAAAAACTTCTAAACGAAAAAGGAGGATTTATATCGGCGCATTGGGATGGGACCCCTGAAACGGAAACAAAAATAAAAGAACTTACAAAAGCGACTATTCGTTGCATTCCTTTTGAGAATATAAAAGAAGAAGGTAAATGTATCTTAACTGGTAACCATAGTAAGCAGCGGGTATTATTTGCACAGGCTTATTGAGGTATTTTTAATTTGTGAATGGTGAATGATGAGTGGTGCTTTTTCATATTGTAGTTTGTTTTTTTGTTTTTGAACCCTTGTGTCTTGTGTGCTTGTGGTTTTTTTTTGTACTCTTTTGGTCTTATATTCTTGTGGTTTGTTTTTTTGTACACTTGTGCTCTTGGGTACTTGTGGTTTGTACTTTATGATTGTGATTATTTGATTTTTGGTGCATTACAATAATTAGTATCTTAATAAATTATTTACCAAAACCAACTTCATGATGGAAGCAGAAAATCGACCCTCTATTTTCAACGATCTTTCGGTTACTCACAGTTTGGGCAACCAACTAATACAAATTTCCAAATGGACCAGGTTCATGTCCATACTTGGAATTATTTTTCTTGGGCTCTTTCTTTTATTTGGGATATTGTTCGGAACGGCGATGGCGCCAGTACTGGAAAAAGTTTACCCTGGTTTGGGTAGTTCAATTGGAGGAGCATTAATAGTTGTAATAATACTTTTTATTGGCATATTTGGAACCATGTTGTTTTTTTTATTGCGGTTTACCATTAGAACAAAGCGTGGCATTGAATTAAGAAATCAGCAAATGTTTAATGAAGGATTGCGGAGCCTTAAAATTTATTTTTTAATTTATGGCGTGCTTGCGATTTTAGGATTAGTTGGTAATGTTTTTACTTTATTAAAGGGCTTATAATTAAAAAAATGGAAAATCAAATTCATTCAGAAGATATATTTGAAGTGGCAATAGACGGAACTTCAAAAAATCTTATACGTGATATCGCCTTATGGGCAAAAATTGTAGCCATTACTGCATTTATTAGTTATGGAATTTCTCTTTTGGCAGCCGTTGTCGGAAAAAATGATGTAGCAGGTGGTGAATTGCCGATGGGCTTGTCGAGGGTAAGTCAAATTATTGGTGCGCTATTGGTTGCTATAATCGGGGTTAGTATAAATATTTATTTGTATAAATTTTCCGTTGAAACAAAAAACGCCCTTGATGGGGTTAACCAAGAGCAATTGGAAAGTGGGTTCAATAGCCTAAGGATCTATTTTAAAATTTTGGGTATTATCTTTATAATTTTTATAGTTTTATTTTTTTTAGCTTTCTTAGTGGCCATTCTTAGCAAATCATTTACGGGTGGGGTATAATGGAGATGAGCTGATAATTATTCGCTTGGGCAAAACGGGCAAAAGACATTCTTCATTGAACTTATCGCGTAGAATAAAAATTGTAATCTTTCAATAGGGTTTCAAGAAATTCAAGAGCATCCTGGCTCGTATCCATTTTTAATTTCGATTTAATGCGTTCCGCAATACGCACTGAAAGATCATAATCGTTTTTCTTCTTTACATTTTCAATAATACTTTTTAAGGTATTAATATCGCGATCGCTTAATTGCATTACCTGTTGGTAACGCGGTTGATAACTTGATTCCACCTCTTTAAAAACAGTATCTTCCCAGGAAGTACGGTTTTTAAGATCGATTATGATCGTTCCTGCAACCAGGTCGCCAATACGCTGCGAAAGTGGAGTCAGAATTACGCAAAACAGGCCCATAAATAAAATGGGGAAAAGCCACCAGGGTAAATCTTTTGAAATTAATAACCCAATTGTAAAAAGGGGAAAATCAAGCATCCGGAACATCCATCGTAACAAGTATTGGCCAACGTTTGGTTGACCACCTTCCGAGGTAATCACTTTTATATTTAATGCCATTTTCCCCAAGCTTCTGCCATTAAAAGATATTTCGCAAATAAGATGATAAAAAAATACCGGGGCGCTGATGAGTATCCCTATAAAATTCCCGGAAACTATAAACGTAAAAAAAGAAGGCAGGTTGAACAAACTGCCCATAATTTTGATATAAAGAGAACAAATCAAAATATCAACAATCCAGGCAAATAATCGTTTATGAAAAGGGGAAATGGCGAAATCCACCTCAATATTAAATCCGGTATCAAGTTTTACCAAGGGCATGTTATACGTATCTTTAATTTTTATATTCTATTTCAAACGTAGAAAATATAACTATTATATTTATTCATAAAAATAATGGTTAGGGGTCAGATTCCCCTCATTTCTTCAATCATAAAAAAGAGTTCATTTGCGGGAAGGTTTATTTATAAGGAAGAATATTGATAAATGGCGACAATATCAATACGAAAAAAGTGAAGACCCGGATGAAATGGCGGGTCAGTTTACCGAACTGGTAAACGATTTAGGCTATTCAAAAACATTCTATCCCCATAGTAAGGTAACTGTCTATCTGAATGGCCTCGCATCAAAAATTTACCTGAGCATCTATAAAAATAAAAAAGAAGAAACATCTCGAATTTTTCGTTTTTGGAAAACAGAATTACCGCTGGTAGTAAGAAAACATCATCGTGAAGTTCTGTTTGCCTTTCTCATTTTTATGTTGTTTGCCGTAATTGCAGCTTTTTCTGCATCACACGACCAGGGGTTTGTAAGAGGTTTTTTAGGAGACGATTATGTGGAGATGACTGAAGATAATATTGCCAGGGGCGATCCGTTTGGGGTATATAAGGATAGTGAGTCGTTCATGATGTTTGTTAAGATTGCAATAAATAATATACAAGTATCCTTCCTTGTTTTTATTGCTGGATTTCTGTTATCGCTAGGTAGCGTATGGTTCTTGCTGGTAAATGGAGTAATGGTAGGAGCTTTTCAATATTATTTTTTTGCAAAAGGAATTGGTTGGGACTCTGTATTGGTCATCTGGATACATGGCACCCTCGAAATTTCGTCGATTATTCTTTCGGGAGCTGCAGGTTTTATGGTTGGTAACAGTATCTTATTTCCAGGTACGTTAACACGATTGCATTCACTAAAACTTGGAACAAAAGATGGATTGAAGCTTTTAATAGGAATTGTTCCTTTACTTATTATTGCAGCATTTCTTGAAGGATATGTAACCCGTTATTCGGATATGCCAAAGCCGATCAGTATTTCAATCCTGGCAATCTCATTTGTTTTTGTGGTTTGGTATTTTTGGCTCTACCCGATAAAACTTGAGAAAAAATTATTGATGACTTCTCAATTAAAAAAGGCAGCAACGGCATGAGCTACCGCGATATTAATATTACATATAGAAATAGAATTTTTGCTGCCTTCGTTTGGCTTATTTTATTGATGCCATTGCCGGCAGCCAGTCAAATAGTTGACGATACCTTAATAAGTTCGCCTACCGTTGATACGTCAGCGATCTATCCAGTAGAGGAAAACGGTGATTCCGACGAAACACCCATTCGGTTGTCGGATACCGTTTATTTTCGAAGCGTTCCTGATACTGCCGTTAACCGGTTAAAGTCATCATCAGACTTTGAATATGCCAATAACCCCGAGTATTGGGTTGAGGAAAAAGAAAAGGAATCAGAAAGTAAAGGAATTGGTTACTTATTTGAGTGGTTGTTTACCAATCCGGGGGTTCGAATGTTAATGTACCTGATATTAGCAGCAGTACTCGTGTACGCCGTATACAAAATCGTAATTAATAATAATCTTTTTTACAGCGCTTCTAAAAAAGCAAAAATAGCTGAAAATTTTGGTGAAGCAGAAATGATGGATGATGAACTGGATGATAAAATTAGAAACGCTGTTTCGTGTAAAGATTACCGAAATGCTGTTCGCTTTCTTTATATAAAAACACTGAGAAATTTAAATACGCGGGGATGGATTCAATACCATCTGCAGGGAACCAATTATGACTACCTCAACCAGGTGAGCAACCGATCTATAGCTCCCGATTTTGGTTTTTTAACACAGGTATATGAATATAGTTGGTACGGTGGATTTGAACTTTCCGAAATTCAATTTGAGACCATCTATAATAATTTTAAGAGCCTGAATAAAATAATTACTGATTGAAAAGAGCAGTTACGATAGTTGCCTGTTGGATAATAATGATTGGTTTTTTATTGTCAGCATGTGGTAAAAAAGCCGGCAAGAAACTTAATAGCCGGATTACCATTTGGCGAAATGACAAAATACCATATGGTGCGTATTATGCGTTTCAGGAATTGCCCTACCTGTTTCCAAATGCAGAAATAGTTGTTGATAAAGAAGCGCCTGATAAAAATAACTTTTTTCAAACGAAAGAAAAGGAACTCTACCATAAATTAGCTTTTAATAAAGGGAAAACTGCTCATGTTTATTTAACGCCACGCTTATTGCCAAACAGTGACGAGGTTCAAACTATTCTGAATTATGCTAAAGAAGGGAACCAGGTATTTATTTCTTCTTTTTTAGTTAGTCCCGAATTGCTGGATACCTTTAAGCTCGATATCAATTATGAATATGCTCCTGAAAATGGCGGGGACTCTATTGGAATAAGTATTCAAAACCCCGAAAACAAAACTGAAGAATTCTATAAGTATCCCGGAATGTACTATGATAGTTATTTTTCAACGGTTGATTCGGGATTTACTACCATCCTGGGTTGGAATCATTTAAATAAGCCAAATTTTGTAAGAATTGGATACGACAATGGTGGCGCCATCTTTCTGCATCTGGTACCTTTGGCCTTTAGTAATTTTTTTCTGCTCCATAAAGAGAATAAAAGATATTATGATGATGTATTTTCAAATTTGCCAAAAGGAATAGAGTTATTAGTATGGAATGAATATTTCAGGAATCATACCAATGAAGAAGGTAATAGAATCACAAAAGCCTTTAGTTGGCTAATGAAACAACCACCTCTTGCATGGGCAGTTTGGTTGCTACTACTACTTTTTTTGCTGATTTATTTATTAGATTCAAAAAGAAAACAAAAAATAATTCCAGTAAAAAAGCCATTAGTCAATTCTTCACTTGATTTTGTGAAAACAATTGGTCGACTTTATTATCAGCGTAAAGACAATAAGAACCTTGCCGCAAAAATGAATGCTCATTTTCTTGATTATGTCCGAAGCAAGTATAATTTATCGACTTCAAGGATTGATGAAGAATTTGAGAATAGGTTGGCTTATAAAGCTGGTATGGAACTTCAACTGGTTCACAATATAGTTTACCAGGCAAAATACCTTACCGATCAGCCAACGGTAACCGATTGGGAGCTTATGCAGTTTAACCAGCAATTACAAAATTTTTATAAACACGTTTAATAATGGAAGAAAATTTTTTTCAACAAAGAACAGACTTAAATAACCTTCAGTCGGCTGTAATGATGCTTAAATCGGAAATC
>JBJXDV010000462.1:0-2710 GCA_046153465.1 Chitinophagaceae bacterium | reverse complement strand
TGTTAAACTTCCATTACTACCACCCGATCAGGCGTATACTTTGTTGGCTGGTGTTGGAATTCGTTTTGGTTTCCCATTGGGAGATGAGATTACGCAGGTAAAACATGCAGGTAGTGCTAAAATTTGCGGCATTGCATAATCATTACATAAAATCAATGCCTGCCTGATAATTGGGATAAATGGAATGGATTACATTGAGGGATGCCAATGCCGGCATTTGCAATTTTAGGATTTTGACTACAAGTCCTAAATGGCAGATACGCGCAACGGAGTTGCGTGTATACTAATATTGGCGGTAATTTTTAAATCAATCAATTTGTGAAAAGAATCATAATCGTTGGACTTTTAATTTTTATCGTTGGCAATCTTGTTGGCCAGGATAGCGCTAACCTGATAGGAACATGGAAAATGGTGAAGTACTATGCCTTTGATAAGGTTAAGAATTCCCCAGCGTATCTTTTGGGGACGGACGAAGAGATTCAGAAATATGATGATATTGTTAGTTTGCTACTTGATAGTACACTTTATGATTTTCGACCAGATGGAACCCTGGTCTACACTGACATGGAGAATCAAAAACTTGTTAATAGAGGAGCCAGGTGGACAGTTGAAGATAGTATACTTTTCATTAGTGAATTAAAGAGGCCCTATAAAAGAGAAGCAAAAATTATTTCGCTAACATCTTCCATGTTAATTATTACACCAATAATTGACGGAAAAGTGGGTGATTCTAAAATGACATTCACGACAAACAAATAAAAGGTGAAAAACTAACGCCAAAACAGTTCATAAGCCATGGTGTGGTGATTATAAGGTAATCGATTATTCAACCAAACTAGCTCAGCAACATGAACAATGACGCGGTTTCTAAACACACCACGGCTTATCCACAAACGTTAGCAGTTATTGGTGCGTGCTACTCATGTAACAGACTCGGCAGCGGGAGATTAGCAACCATCACGTTCATCGTTCTTACTTCTGAGTCAGACGCAATGCAATTCCTCGCCTGCCTTCGTAACACTCATTGTCTGGGTTACTTTTAGGAATATTTGTAATTGATTCGAAGTATAATTCATAAATATATTTTATGGTTACTATTACAAATATGAATATAATTTTATGAATGTTAATTCTCAAATTTCCCGTGTTAAATCTAAAACTTTAAAGATATATGACTAAAATAACTGTAGCAAAAGGAGATGGAATAGGTCCGGAAATAATGGCCGCAACCCTGGATATTATTTCGGCCGCAGGGGCTTAACTTGAAATCGAAGAGATAGAAGTTGGTGAAAAAGTTTACTTAGCAGGAAATACATCCGGTATTGCGCAAGAATCGTGGGAGTTAATTCGCAGAAACAAAATATTTTTATAAACACCGATCACTACTCCACAAGGAGGTGGCTATAAAAGTTTAAATGTTACTACTCGAAAATTTCTTGGACTATACTCAAAGGTTCAGCCCTGCATGAGCTTGCATCCTTTTGTGAGTACTAAGCATCCTATTTTGGACTTGTTAATCGTGCGGGAAAATGAAGAAGATCTTTATGCGGGCATTGAACATCAGCAAACAGATGAAGTAGTGCAGTGTCTTAAACTGATTAGCAGGCCTGGTTGCGAAAAAAATGTTCGCTATGCTTTTGAATATGCTAAACAGACGGGCGAAAGAAGGTAACCTGTTTTACCAAAGACAACATTATGAAACAGAGCGATGGATTGTTTTACCAGATCTTCGATGAAATAGCAAAAGAATATCCGGGAATTGAAAATGAACATTGGATTATTGATATAGGTGCTGCTAAAATGGCCGATACTCCTGAAATGTTTGATGTATTGGTTATGCCCAATTTATATGGTGATGTATTATCGGATGTGGCGGCACAAATAGCGGGCTCAGTAGGCCTGGTGGGTTCGGCAAACATTGGTGAGGAGTGTGCCATGTTTGAAGCAATATGCGGTTCGGCACCACGAAGGGCTGGCCAAAATTTGGCAAACCCCTCGGGCCTATTGCACGGCGCAATAATGATGCTCAACCACATAGGGCAAACGGATATTGCTGAAAAAGTTCAAAATTCCTGGCTCAAAACCATTGAGGACGGAACGCATACGTATGATATTTTTAAAGAGGGAACAAGCAAGCAGAAAGTAGGAACAAAAGAATTTGCCCAAGCAGTAATAGCCAATTTAGGAAGTAAACCTGCTGTTCTCAGACCAGTACATTACGCTAAAAAATCGGCTTTAATCCTACCAAAATACAAACGAAGACTTGCTACTAAAAAGGAACTAGTAGGCGTTGATGTATTTGTGCATTGGAATGGTAGCAATCCTGATGAATTAGCATCATTGATCCATAAAACAGAAAAGCCAACTTTAAAACTCTCAATGATCACCAACAGAGGTATTAAAGTGTATCCTGATGGATTTAAAGAAACCTTTTGTACAGATCATTGGCGCTGCAGGTTTAAACCGTCGCCAGATCATACGATCATAAAAAGCGAAATCATTGATTTGCTCTCACGTGCGGTAGAAGCAAATGTTGATACAATTAAAACGGAAAATTTGTACTCTTTTGATGGTAAGCCAGGATTTTTTCTTGGTCAAGGGCAATAGACATTGTGAAAACACATGATGAACAAGTATTTAAGTGACAAACTGAGAGTTATTTCATTAATCTTAATAGTAATGGTGGTAATTTGCCATTCTCGTAATGAGA
>JBJXDV010000461.1:0-7914 GCA_046153465.1 Chitinophagaceae bacterium | reverse complement strand
CCAGTGAATGATTGTGGCGGTACCGGTACCGAAGGTTCAAAAAGTTTATGGAAGATTTTTTTATTAGGAATTTTAGGCGGATTGGTAGGATTGATCATGCCCTGCACCTTTCCAATGATACCAATGACTGTTTCTTTTTTTACAAAAAAATCCGGTGATCCCAAAAAAGGAATCCAGAATGCTTTTTTATATGGGTTCTTTATCTTCCTTATTTATGTATTGCTAAGTGTTCCGTTTTACTTTCTTGAATCGGGTAATTCAGATATACTTAATAATATTTCTACCAATGCATGGCTAAATATTTTCTTCGCATTAGTGTTTTTTGTTTTTGCACTTTCATTTTTTGGTTTATTCGAAATCGGTTTACCCGGAGCAATTGCAAACAAAGTAGATTCAAAATCTGATCTATCTAGTTTGGGTGGTATATTTTTTATGGCACTCACCTTAGCAATCGTTTCTTTCTCTTGCACTGGTCCAATTCTGGGAACCTTATTGGTTGGTGCGTTAAATGATGATGGCGGAGCTGTTCAATTAACAGTTGCAATGGCTGGGTTTGGACTTGCCCTTGGATTGCCTTTTGGATTATTTGCTCTTTTTCCCCGTTGGCTTTCCTCTTTACCACGTTCCGGAAGTTGGATGAATACTGTAAAAATTGTTTTTGCCTTTATTGAACTGGCACTCATGATTAAGTTTTTATCTAATGCAGACCTTGTGATGCATTGGGGTTTATTAAAGCGTGAAGTATTTTTTGCTATATGGATCGCACTGGGATTGGCAACCGCATTTTATCTTTTTGGAGTATTAAAGTTTAAGCACGATCCCCCACCAGCTAAATTAAGCTTGGGCCGAATAGTGGCAGGTTTAATTTTTATGGTGTTCAGCATTTATCTAATGCCCGGACTTAGCAATACAAAATATGCGAATCGATCTCTTATTAGTGGATTTCCGCCACCCCTCACTTATAGTGTGTATGGGCATGAATCTTCCAAAGGAAAAGGAGTAGAACCAAACCTGGTAAACGATTATGAAAGCGCGTTGAAACTTGCTAAAGAAACGAACAAACCTATTTTAATAGATTTTACGGGATGGGCCTGTGTGAACTGCAGGAAAATGGAAGAAAATGTTTGGATTGATCCACTTGTAAAAGAAATGATTGAAAAAAATTTCATCCTGGTATCGTTGTATGTAGATGACCGGCAGAAATTAAAAGAAGCAGACCAATTTCTTTTTCCTTTATCCGATGGTTCTAAAAAAGCAATTAAAACAATTGGTGATAAAAACAGTACTATCCAATCAGAGAATTTTAAAAATGCCTCTCAACCACTTTATGCCATTATTACTTCAGAGGAATTATTATTAAATAGGCCGGTAGGTTATACACCTAACGTTCAAGAGTATGCTGCATGGTTGCAGTGTGGGTTGGACGCTTCCAAAAAAATTCGAAAATAAATTTTCCAGGTGGGTACAAAAAAACCCACCCGTCGTACCGGGTGGGTAATAATTAGGCGTCATTCTGTTCCAGCCTTCCGAAGATAGCAATTCAATTAACAAGTATCGGAGGGAGGGCCAGAATGACAATCTCATTTTTCATTCTGCTGCAATTATTAAAATTAAGCAGTAGTGTTTGTTCAATTTTTTTTGTCGACGTTAAACTTGTGTAAAGATTGGTTTTATAGAGCGATTTTTTTTTGCACCATCATTTTCCGTAGGTTAATTAAACCATAACGCATACGGCCCAAAGCGGTATTAATACTGCAATTGGTTAAGGAAGCAATCTCTTTAAAACTTAGATCTGCATAATGGCGCAGAATAATTACTTCGCGCTGATCATCGGGCAGCAGGTCGAGCATTTGCCGAACCCTGTCGTGACTTTCGCGCTTCATCATTTTTACGTCAGCACCATCTTCTGTAAAGTTGATAACCTCGAAAATGTCGCGGTCATCACTCGTTTTGATAGCCGGTGTACGCTTCACTTTTCTGAAATGGTCAACACATAAGTTGTGTGCAATACGCATAGCCCAAGGAAGGAATTTTCCTTCTTCTGTGTAGCGTCCGCCACGAATAGTGTCGATAATTTTGATGAGAACGTCCTGGAAAATGTCCTCCGCGAGGTACTTGTCTTTAACCAGGAAAAGAATGGAAGTGTACATTTTGTCTTTGTGACGAAGCACAAGAACCTCTAAAGCATTTAGATTGCCCTCCTGAAAATTTTGGATGAGCTCATTGTCGGTGGTTTGACGTAGTGAATTCATAAACTTCTACGGTTTTTGAAGGTGATAGGATATATAAAAAAGGATTTAAAAGTAAAATTGGTTTTTCTTGAGTAGAAGTGCTAAGTATCGATAGGCAGTGTAAGTTTAGTTTTCTTATTTATTGTACAAATTACAGATTAAAGATAGATACTTTTACCAAAAATCCAAACTTTAATAAAACTTTTAGGATTTTTACCCAATAACCCGTGGTTATTTTTACGGTAGCATTTATGTATTGTGATAATTTTGATCAATTTTTATTTCTATTTTTCTTATGGCGGTAGTCGAAAAAAACAAATCGAAAAATATTAAGACCATTTATCCAAAGCGATTTGATGGAATTTTTATAAAAGGAGCGCGGGTACACAATCTTAAGAATATTGATGTAGAAATTCCGCGAAATAAGTTGATTGTTGTTACAGGTGTTTCTGGTTCGGGCAAATCATCTCTTACAATTGATACTCTTTTTGCCGAAGGTCAACGTCGTTATGCAGAAAGTTTAAGTGCATATGCGCGCCAGTTTATGGCCAGAATGGTAAAACCAGATCTTGATTATATAAAAGGTCTTTGTCCTGCAATTGCCATTGAACAAAAAGTTATTACCCGTACACCTCGATCAACGGTAGGGAGTATGACTGAAATTTATGACTACCTGCGTTTATTATTTGCACGAAGTGGTAAAACGATATCACCTGTATCGGGAAGAGAAGTAAAGAAAAATGACGTTCAGGATGTAATAAAGGAAATAAGTAGTCTCAAAGGGGGCGATAAGATATTAATACTTGTTCCATTCCGACAACATAAGAATCGTAAGCCTTCGGAGGAATTGAATATCCTGATGCAAAAAGGTTTTTCTCGATTGTATGATAAAGAAATAATACGGATTGAAGATTTGATGGAAGATAAAAAATGGAAACCTTCAACGGATAGTTTTGTTTTGATCGACCGAATTATCGTAAAAATATTTGATGAAGATGATCTGCATCGGCTGGCCGATTCAATAAGTACTGCTTTTTATGAAGGAGAGGGTGAGTTATTACTGGAAGTTAATGGAAATAAAAAGTTGCCGTTCTCTAATAGGTTTGAATTAGACGGCATTCAGTTTGAAGAACCTGTACCGAATCTATTTTCTTTTAATAATCCTTTTGGTGCTTGTCCCGTATGTGAAGGATTCAGCCAGGTACTTGGAATAGATGCAGATCTGGTTATTCCTGATAAACGGTTAAGTGTTTTTGAGGGTGCCATTGCCCCCTGGAAAGGAGAAAAATTAGGGCTGTGGAAAGAACAGTTTATTAAGGCGGCCAAAAAATTTGATTTCCCTATTCACAAACCAATTGCTGATCTTACGCCCGATCAATATAAATCGTTGTGGGAAGGAAATGAATTCGTTCAGGGTATAAATGAATTTTTTAATGAAGTAGAAAGAAATTTATATAAGGTTCAGTACCGGGTACTTTTATCTCGCTATCGGGGAAGAACTTCCTGTACAGATTGTAAAGGGTATCGCTTACGGAAAGAAGCACTCTATGTTAAAGTAGAAGGAAAACATATTGGCGAATTATGCGAAATGCCGGTTAAAGATCTACAACAATGGTTCAATAATCTATCATTAAGTTCTTTTGATCAAAAAGTAACAAAACGTATTCTGATAGAAATACATCATCGTATCAGAACATTGTTGGATGTAGGTTTGGGTTATTTAACATTAAATCGTCTTGCTAATTCTTTAAGTGGAGGAGAGAGCCAGCGTATCCAGTTAACCCGATCACTGGGTAGCAATCTGACAAACTCATTATACATACTTGATGAACCTTCAATTGGGTTGCATGCGCGCGACACAGAAAAACTAATTAAGGTATTAAAAGAATTGCGTGACCTTGGAAATACGGTGGTAGTAGTAGAACATGATGAAATGATGATGCGTGAAGCAGATCATATTATAGATATGGGTCCGTTGGCTTCACACCTGGGTGGAGAGGTAGTCGCAATGGGTAATTATGATGCAATCATAAACGATAAGAACAGCCTTACTGGTAAATACCTTAGCGGTAAATGGTCTATCGATCCACCGAAATCCATTCGTAAATGGAATCGTTCAATAAAAGTGGAAGGGGCCAGACAGCACAATCTAAAAAATATTACCGTTGAATTTCCACTAACAACTCTTTGTGTAATAAGTGGCGTTAGTGGAAGTGGAAAAACAACACTGGTAAAACAAATTTTTTATCCTGCGCTTCAGAAAATAAAAGGTGAGTTTGCTGATAAAGTTGGAATGCACCGAGCAATTACCGGAGATATTGATTTTATTACACAAATTGAGATGATCGATCAGAATCCTATTGGAAAATCATCACGCAGTAACCCGGTCACCTATATTAAAGCCTATGATGAAATCCGCGAATTGTATTCAAATCAGCCACTAAGTAATTTTAGAGGTTTCCAGCCGAAGCATTTTTCCTTTAATGTAGATGGGGGCCGTTGTGATACCTGCAAAGGTGAAGGAGAACAGGTGGTAGAAATGCAGTTTCTGGCCGATGTACATCTCACGTGTGAAATATGTGGTGGTAAAAGATTTAAAGATGAAGTGCTCGAAGTAAAATATAAAGAAAAAAATATTTACGAAATACTTGAAATGAGTGTTGACGAGGCACTTGATTTTTTTTATGCTGAAAATGGAATCGTTGCAAAAATAAAATTACTGAGTGATGTGGGATTAGGCTATATTAAATTGGGCCAATCTTCGGATACACTTTCAGGTGGGGAAGCACAGCGTGTAAAACTTGCCTCTTTTCTTGGTAAAACTAAATCGCAGGGTCATATCCTTTTTATATTTGATGAGCCAACCACTGGTTTGCATTTTCATGATATTAAAAAATTGCTTGGATCCTTTAATGCACTTATAGAACAAGGTCATTCAATAATCGTAATTGAGCACAATACGGATGTAATAAAATCGGCCGATTGGGTTATTGAACTCGGCCCCGAGGCAGGGGATGGGGGCGGGGAAATTATTTTTGCAGGGTTTCCGGCAAATTTGAAAAAAGTACGCAATAGTTATACCGGTAAATATCTTAAATGAAAGAATTGAATTTATTAGTTCTGGTAGGTTAGCCAAACTGAATGCTTCATCAACTATCAATTGGGCAAGACTCAAAGGCCTATTACGGAATTGGTAGCACTTCTTTTAACATATATTCTACAAGCGCTTACGTTTCTTTGCCTAATAACACGCACTATGAAATATAGCTTACTTTTTTGTTTGATTGGAATACTTAACAATGCGGTAGCTCAAAAAATAAGTTTACCTGAATTATTTAGTATAGCAGAACTTTCGGGAGACAGAATAGATACGCTTTTGAAACAAAAAGAGTATCGCTTAATGCAAAAAGAAACAGATAGTGGCGTAAATCTTTTCTATTATACAAGCCTTGAGCGCAATCCAAACGGCACTACCTGGGTTAGATCTTTATCGTATAAAGAAATAGCAACAAAAGAAATTATAAGCAGGTTAGTGACTTATCGGACCTATAGAAAAAAAGAATACCTGGAATTACTCGAATGGTTGCTAAGAAATAATTTCAAAACGATTAAGCGGGATAATTTTGGGGAATATATAGATACCAATTACAGTGATGGTACCAAAAAAATTCTGGTAAAACAATCGAAACAAAAATTGGCCAGCGGTGTTGCAATTTGGGCCTATCAATTTGAATTCGGTAAATAAAAAAACCGCCTCACTTACGGTGCAGGCGGTTAATCGGTTCATCGGGTTTTAATCCTATTGCTTGATTAGCTTATATGTTTGATCTTTTACTTTAAGAATATAAACTCCTTTGGGATTGCTTTCGTCAATGGCAATTGCATTAGCACCACTTACACGATAATTTACCTGCTGGCCCGCTGTATTGAAAAGGCGAATATTCTTGCTGTTTAGGTCACCTGCTGTAAGCCCTACCAATTGAACATCCTGCCGGAATGGATTAGGAAATACACTGGTAATTCTACCACTGCCCTTGCCACTGTTAACATACACTACTTTTGAATATTCCTTTTTATTATCAATATCTACCTGATTCAACCGATAAAAATAAGCACCTGTAGCAGCTAATTTGTCTGTAAACTGATAGTTGATTGCACTGGCAGAATTTCCTGACGCTGTTAACGTTCCTACAGCCTCGAAATTTCTTCCGTCGCTGCTTCTTTCTACAACATATTTATTGCTGTTTAACTCTGTAACTGAGGTCCAGTCGAGGCTAACCGTATTATCATTCAGTAGCCGGCTGTTAAATCTAATAAGACGAACTGGTAAAATGGTCGCTGCCGGAACCAATGAAGAGCAGCATCCGGGAATATTACAAGTGCTAATTCTTATTGGAGTTTGATTACAGGGATAGATATAACAGGCAAAGCCAGTTGCATCTGTAGTAACTGAAGTTCCGCTTGCAGTTGGAATAATTGAAAGATTGGGGCCAAATAAGGTAACAGGCGAATTTGGCAGCATGTTTTCAACGTAGATAGCACATAGCTGTTGACCGTTTATAAAGTAGGTAACGTGCTTAATTACCGGGGGGTTTGGACCAGGACAAGCACTTTGAGACGAGGCGGTACGGGCGAAAAACATTAACGCTATCACCCATAAGAGAGAGTAAATTTTCTTCATACACATTTTTTTAGTTATTTAAAATCAATAGCTTCCAGGGTATTGGATATTTTCTACAATAGGCGTATAAGAGAAAAAATTCTGAAGGGTATCGACATTGATTCGGTGCAGGTAATTAGACAACACTGTTGAGATGTCAAATGTATGAAATTGGTTGTACGAACCCTGTTTTGTGTAAAACTTTTCTAACGGAGGCGATCTGCACTCTTAATAAGCTTTTCATCCTTATAAATTCCCCGGCTTGCGAGGGCCAGTAATACCGGCATGGATAGGGCTATCAGCGCAGTAAGATTGAAATTGCCTTCTGTAAATTTTTTGGTTTCAAAATAATAGAGTGCCAAGGTTATTAAGCTAACTGCCAATGCAACAAAGGCAAGCCTTAATTGTAGTTTCCTGTTTTTATAAAGAAATATGCATATACCCGCCATTACGCCAAGGGCAATTGTTAGTATTAGTATTAATATATTATTGATAGCCGTCAACTCTTGCCAGGTTTTAATGGATGATTGATCCATTTTATTTCCGCTAAAAAAAGAGAATTTTAGCGTAAAAAATGCTGCTAACGCAGCTAATACCAGCCAAAGGGATTGAATACGTTGAATCATTTATAATTTTTTTCAAATTTAGGCTATGTTAGGTAATCAAAAAAAGGTCTTTAAAACGTAATTTTTTAATTATTTTCTTTAGCAGCCGGCGATTTTGAACAATCGATTCATTTCATTTATTTATTCAATCTTCATCCAATTCCCATTTAGTTATGAAAAAAATATCTTTCACCAATTCTCCTTCTGCTTTTATTTTTTTGCCAATTAATTTTTCGAGTTCGGGATTTTTAAAAGGGCTTTGCCCGGGCTGTCTTAAAACATAAGATATCCTGCCTGTTTTTATAAAGAGCGCATCATATTCGGTTTTGCTTTTTTTTCCAACCGTTTTTTTATAGATCTCGCCTTCCACTTTCATATTCTTATATTATTTACTTACAACTCATTTTTGGTCTACAAT
>JBJXDV010000460.1:0-26210 GCA_046153465.1 Chitinophagaceae bacterium | reverse complement strand
AATTTTGCCAACGCTGCTGCAATGTAGCTGATGCCGATATCTGTTCTATTTGCTCCAACAGCATGCGTCACCAGGAGGTTATTTGCGTGGTAGAAAATATTCGCGATGTAATTGCCATTGAAAGCACTCAACAATTCAGTGGCACCTATCACGTATTGGGGGGTATTATTTCACCACTTGATGGCATTGGACCCGATCAACTTGCCATTGAACCTCTATTAAACCGTATTCAAAAAGAAAAAACAGAGGAACTCATTTTTGCCCTCAACCCAAATATACAGGGCGATACAACCATTTATTATATTCAAAAGAAACTACCCCCCGGAACGATTCGCATTACCACCATCGCCCGGGGTATTTCATTTGGGGGCGAATTAGAATTTGCGGATGAACTCACCCTCGGAAGAAGTCTTCAAAACCGGATGCCTGTAGAGAATTATGTATCCAGGCGATGATGGCTTTATAGGTTTAAGAGACGAGTGGCGATGGCTTGCCATTGATTGGTTATTGATCACCTTCTTTCGATGCAAAATCCTTCGATCATAAACGGTAAATTGCCCGCAACTTTTAAGTGTTACCCTTGCTTTTTCCCCTTTCTTACCGTAGCTTTGCCACTTCATTCAGGCGGATTTGTTTATTGTTCGGCCATCCTTTAACCAGGGAAAAATTTGAACTAATAAACGCCACGAAACTCCCTCACCGGTTTTCCAACGTTTATAGTTCAACGTAGTTTAATGATCCCTGCTTTAGTAACATGGCCCGCGTTGCGCCTGCCTGCCGTTAGGCTGGTCGCACACTGCAACAGTTGAATCGCTACTGTGCAGGTACGTCGTAACAGCAATAACTTTTATGCCAACAACTAAACGTTAAACGTGGAGATAATGGATATTCAAAAAGAATTAGAAAAAAGGATACTTATCATTGACGGAGCCATGGGCACCATGATTCAGCGCTACAAACTTTCTGAAGCTGATTACCGGGGAGAACGGTTTAAAAACTGGCACCTGGATGTAAAAGGCAACAACGATTTATTATCGATTACACAACCACATATCATTACCGAAATACATAAGCAGTACCTCGACGCTGGTGCAGATATCATTGAAACGAATACCTTCAGCAGCACTTGCATTGCTATGGCTGATTATGAAATGCAGGAGTTTGCCTACGAACTAAATGTGGCTGCTGCAACCTGTGCCAAAGAAGCAGTAAAACAATCGGGCAAACAGGCATGGATAGCCGGTGCTATTGGTCCATTAAATAAAACATTATCGCTTTCGCCTGATGTAAATAATCCCGGGTTTCGTGCGGTAACCTTCGACGAAGTAGTACATGCCTATTACGAACAGGTAAAAGGATTGGTAGAAGGAGGTGTTGACTTATTATTGATTGAAACCATCTTTGATACACTAAATGCCAAAGGAGCCATATTCGCTATCAAAAAATATTTTAGGGATGCCCCCCAACCTCTAAAAGGGGGCGCATTACCGATCATGATTAGCGGAACGATTACCGATGCTTCCGGAAGAACCTTAAGTGGTCAAACACTGGAAGCTTTTTATACGTCTATAATGCATGCCAAACCGCTAAGTGTAGGGTTGAATTGTGCATTAGGTGCCAAAGAGATGAGACCACATATTGCCGAATTGTCACAAATAGCCAGTTGTTATGTATCTGCGTATCCAAATGCTGGCTTACCGAATGCGATGGGAGAATATGATGAAAACCCAGAAGACACCGGTCATTATTTAGAAGACTGGGCAAAGGAAGGTTTTGTAAATATTGTTGGGGGTTGTTGTGGCACCACACCCGATCATATTAAACATATAGCCGATCATGTTAAAAATGTTACCCCACGTCGGTTACCCATCGTAGAAACAGTGTTATCCTAAATAGTATGAGCGAACAAGTACATATTAAACCATTCCTTCGCCTTTCCGGATTAGAACCATTGGTTGTTCGCCCGGAAACAAATTTTGTAAACATTGGCGAACGCACCAATGTTACAGGCTCTAAAAAATTTGCGCGACTTATTAAAGAAAACAAATATGAAGAAGCGTTAAGTGTTGCCAGGCAACAGGTAGAAAGCGGTGCACAGGTAATTGATGTGAACATGGATGATGCGTTACTTGACGGAGTAGAAGCGATGACTACTTTTATCAATCTATTACAAAGCGAGCCCGATATTGCAAAGATCCCTGTAATGATCGATAGTTCTAAATTTGAGATTATTGAAGCGGGCTTAAAATGTGTTCAGGGAAAATCAATTGTAAACTCCATCTCCATGAAAGAGGGAGAAGCAAAGTTTATTGAGCAGGCGATTATTTGTCAGAGTTATGGTGCCTCGGTTATTGTCATGGCATTTGATGAAAAAGGACAGGCCGATACAGAAGATCGTAAAGTAGAAATTTGTCACAGGGCTTATAAAATACTTACCGAACAAGTAGGCTATGATGGACAGGATATTATTTTCGACCCCAACATCTTTGCCGTTGCTACCGGTTTAGAAGAACATAACAATTATGGTGTTGATTTTATAAACGCAACACGAAGAATAAAAGAGTTAATGCCTCTAACGGGCATCAGTGGTGGTGTAAGTAATCTTTCTTTTTCGTTTAGAGGAAATGAATTTGTTCGCGAAACCATGCATTCTGTATTTCTATTCCACGCAATTAAAGCGGGAATGAATATGGGTATTGTAAATGCGGGGCAGTTAGTAGTATACGATGAAATAGAACCAACCTTACGCGAACTTTGTGAGGATGTTATACTAAATAGAAACAATACAAATAACGAGGCAACCGAAAAATTGATTGTCTTTGCCGAAACCGTCAAGGCAAAGGGTAAGGTTGAAGTAAAAGATGAGCAATGGAGAAACGCTAGCGTTGAAGAAAGATTAAAGCATGCGTTGGTAAATGGAGTTACCGATTATATAGATGCTGATACAGAAGAAGCACGTCAAAAATACCCGAAGCCATTGGATGTTATTGAAGGTCCGTTGATGGCTGGAATGAATGTGGTAGGAGACCTTTTTGGATCAGGAA
Source organism: Chitinophagaceae bacterium (assembly GCA_046153465.1). Lineage (GTDB taxonomy): Bacteria > Bacteroidota > Bacteroidia > Chitinophagales > Chitinophagaceae > Endoryza. Next base: position 23,166 of record JBJXDV010000460.1, on the reverse strand, counting down.
AAATGTTTTTGCCACAGGTTGTAAAAAGTGCGCGGGTGATGAAAAAATCAGTGGCTGTACTTACACCCTATATAGAGGCAGGAAAAAAAGCCCCCCTGTCCCCCAAAGGGGGGTTCAGTGACGACTCCTACAAATATGAAACAGCCGACCCAATGTTATATGGAAGATTAAAAGAGTTTGTAAAAGCTCATAGAAGCAACCCAACCGAAGCGGAAAGTATTTTATGGGAAATGCTTCGAGGAAAAAAATTAGAAGGATTTAAATTCAGAAGGCAACATATAATCGGTCCGTTCATTGCAGATTTTGTAAGTCTTAAAAACAGGTTGATTATAGAAGTAGACGGGCTTATGCATCAACTGCAGGAGAATGAAGAAAGTGATAGAGAAAGAACTTTATGGCTTTATGGAAAAGGTTTTGAAGTAATGCGCTTTACCAACGAACAAGTAATAACAAAAATTGATTGGGTATTGGAAATGATTTTGCGAAGGCTTGATTTAATTTCAAATTATAAAGACTCTTCTGAAATCCCCCCTTTGGGGGGTGGGGGGGCAGCCAAAATTTTACTAGCTACTGTAAAAGGTGATGTACATGATATCGGGAAAAATATTGTAGGTGTGGTATTGGGATGCAATGGATATGATATTATTGATCTTGGTGTAATGGTTCCCACCAGTAAAATATTAGATACCGCCGAAAAAGAAAAAGCTGATATCATTGGGCTTAGCGGACTTATTACTCCATCCTTAGATGAAATGGTAAATGTTGCTCATGAAATGAAGCGACGGGGTATGAAACAACCCTTATTAATCGGTGGGGCTACTACCTCACGGATGCATACAGCCGTAAAAATTGCACCACAGTACGATTTTGGAGTAGTGCATGTATTGGATGCGAGCCGAAGTGTAACCGTAGCCGGGTCTTTATTGAACGAACAAAAAGAAGGATTTCTTACTAAAACAAAAGATGAATATGATCAACTAAAAATTGATTTCGAAAATAAAAAAACCATAAAAACCTATTTGCCTTTTGAAGCGGCTCAAAAAAATACCGCTAAAATTAATTGGGAAAATTATACACCGGTTACTCCTTCTTTTACAGGAACGAAAAAATTTTCTTCTTACGATTTAGCAACGCTCCGATCGTATATTGATTGGAAGCCGTTTTTTATTTCCTGGGAGCTGCATGGAAATTTTCCGGATATTCTTACCGATGTTAAAGTAGGTATTGAAGCAACTAAACTCTATAATGATGCAAATGCGTTACTCGATAAAATTGTAAATGAAAAATGGCTCATAGCCCAGGGAGTTATTGGTTTTTGGGAAGCATCTACGATTGCACCGGATACCATTGAAGTGAAAACGAAAACCGGAAAAATACATCTTGAATCATTGCGGCAGCAAATCAAAAAAGCAGCCGATCAACCCAATCTTAGTTTAGCAGATTTTATAAAACCGGCCCCCTCTAGCTCCCCCAACAGGGGAGAACAGGCCCAGCAACAGAATTTCTATGAAACAGCAGATCCGGCATTATACAAATTGATCAAAGATTATGCTTTACAAAACAGAAAAAACCCTACGGAAGCAGAGAGTGTTTTATGGAATCAACTTCGGGGTGATAAATTGAATAACTACTCATTTAGAAGACAACATATAATAGGCAATTTTATTACAGACTTTGTTTGCCTGGCTAATAAATTAATCATAGAAGTTGACGGATTAATTCATCAATTACCAGAAATGAAAATAAGTGATGAAGAGCGAACAATATACCTTGAAAACTTAGGCTATAAAGTAATACGAGTTACAAATGCTGAGGTGCTGCATGAAACAGAAGCTACTTTGTTGAGAATTAAACAAGCGCTTGAAAGCCTTCCTTTCGCCGAAAAGAAAGACTACAGTTTGGACCTTCCCCCATTGGAGGAACAGAAGGGGGCCGACTATATCGGTGCTTTTTCCGTTACCATCAAAGGCATTGAACCACATATTAAAAAGTTTGAAGCAGAATATGATGATTATAATAAAATCATGTTACAGGCATTAGCCGATCGTTTCGCTGAAGCATTTGCTGAATGTTTACATCATAGGGTACGAAAAGAATATTGGGGTTACGATAAAAATGAATTATTGAGTAATGAACAACTCATTAAAGAAGAATATAAAGGTATAAGACCGGCACCGGGTTATCCCGCCTGTCCCGATCATACAGAAAAATATAAACTTTTTGATTTATTGGGTGGGGAAGAAGCAACCGGTATTCATCTTACCGAATCGTTAGCTATGTATCCTGCCTCTTCCGTATGTGGATGGTATTTCAGTCATCCGCAAAGCCAATACTTTGGTGTTGGAAAAATACAGGAAGATCAATTGAATGATTATATTCAACGTAAGGGAATGAGTACCGAAGAAATGACCAGGTGGTTGAGACCTGTATTAGAATAATAAAATGATCTATTTTGTCAGTAGCAGAAAAATTAAAAAAAATGAAAGACGAAAAAGCAGCAGCCAACTTAAAAGCAGGCGAAGATTTTTTAGCCATGAATGCAAAGAAAGAAGGAGTGGTAACCTTGCCGAGTGGTTTACAGTATGAAATAATAGAAACAGGCACCGGCGAAAAACCTTCTTTACGCAATACGGTTACCTGTCATTACCACGGCACCCTTATTACCGGTGAAGTATTTGATAGTTCGGTGAAAAGAGAGCAACCCGCCAGCTTTCCGTTGAATGCAGTAATTAAAGGATGGGTAGAAGGTTTACAACTAATGCCTGCCGGTAGCAAATGGCGATTTTATATTCCTTCGCAATTAGGGTATGGCGAAAGACAGGCGGGTGCAATGATTGGGCCCAATAGTGCTTTGATATTTGAGGTAGAGTTAATATCGTTTAGATGATGGAATGAAAATGTAAAAATGTTATCTGAAGAATAAAAAAGAATAGTTTCTGTTTTTTGTCAAATCATTATGTAGTAGCAAACCTCCTTCCGGGTATTGTGGAACGACCGGGGAAAACAGGCGATAATAAAAAAACAGGTAAAATGAAAAAGTATTCTCTTCCTATTTTACTTATTGTTTCTTTTTTCTCGATAAACAATGCCTGTCGTAAATCATCGGAGCCTACCTTGCCAGATGCCACCCAAAGCGGAGCCAATACGGGGGGTTGTTTGTTAAATGGACAGCTTTGGATTGCCAGTACTGATAATTGTTTTCGTTTTGGAACACCTGACACCGAAATTGGTTTCTTTAGTTATGATATCAGCAAGAATACTTTTTTTGTTAGCTTTCAACGATGTACTAAATACGATGGAACCCAATGGTTTTCCCTTTCAATACAAGATTTTATTGGACCAGGAACCTATACATGCAATAAGAAGAGTTATATACCAGGTATTCCCGGATCTTCTGGTCATAGCTACAATTACATTAATTATAGTATAGCAAAAAATACTGGTGATCAATATTTTTCAACATCTGAATTAGCAATTGGTAGTATTACAATCACCAAAATTGATACTCTTAACAGGCCTATTTTCGCTGCCGGTACTTTTGAATGCAAATTAAAAAATCTTAATAATATTTATGATAGCCTGACAATTACATTGGGCCGGTTTGATATCATCAATCAATAATCACCTTATACTATTCATCTTAAACTATTAGTTATGATTAAGAAAATCATGCTCCTGGGATTGCTATACATATTAAGCAATCTATTGAATGCACAAGCCTTCACCTTGGATGTTGATGCAAAACTGGTAAATGTAAATAATTCGTTCGTAAGTTCGAATGTGTTGTACGACCGGGTTTTTCCGGCGAGCGGGCTTCATATTTTACTACCCTTGATACCGCTACCTATTCAACCATTACAGATGCGGTATCTGAACTATACCGGGCACAGTTATCGGGTAACCCGGATAATTTAAACCCGGCCAATGGGTTTAAAGCACAGGCAGATTCTTCCTATGCCAGTGGCTTTTGATACTCCTGGCAAATATAGTTTGCACGATAATTTCTATACAAGTGGGTATACTATTTTCGCAATCATTAAATATGGCTGTAAAAATAAAAGTGTTATCGAACTAAGTTGAAGCGATTTATTTGAATATAAATTGCTTCAACTTATCTTTTTTCAAATAACCACCATAATTTTTTTCGGGGTTTAACGGAATAATTTTTACTTACGTAGGTATGAATATGTGCCATTGCTTCCTCTATATCATCGGTTATTAACACCAGCGACAGGTCCTCTTTACTGATCATCCCCTGCGTTTCCATAAACAATATATATTCCCATAGTTCTTTGTAAAACGCTTTACCATAAAGTACCACCGGAAATTGAGAAATTGTTTTTGTTTGAATAAGGGTAAGCGTTTCAAAAAACTCATCCATCGTTCCAAAACCACCAGGCATAATAATAAACGCATAGGAATATTTCATCAGCAATACTTTTCGAACAAAAAAATGTTCGAATGTAATGGAACGATGCACATAAGGATTTGGTTTTTGCTCAAAAGGCAACTGAATATTACAACCAATAGAAGCACCGTTATTTTCAAACGCACCGCGATTGGCAGCTTCCATAATTCCAGGGCCACCTCCGGTCATGGTAGTAAAACCCATTGCAGCTATCTGCTTACCAAAATTTCGGGCTACCGAATAATAAAGGTGATCTTCATTAAACCGGGCCGATCCAAATACGGTGATGCAGGGGCCCACAAAATGCAGCGCCCGAAAACCTTTTATAAATTGGGTGAACACCCGCCACGCAAAACTAAATTCATAAGTACGGCTTTTGGCCCCATCAAGATAGACAGATTGTTTTGGGGGTATTATTGGTTTAATACTATCTTTTGAAATTTCTACTTCCATATCAATTCTTTAAATTGCCAGTCAAATTAAAGAATAATAACATGAAAATCATTTCTTATAATCTGAATGGTATACGTGCAGCAATGAAAAAAGGATTTATTGATTGGCTCAAGACTAATCCGGCTGATATTATATGTATACAGGAAACCAAAGCAAGCAAAGAAAATGTAGATCATAAGCAATTTACAGATCTTGGATATCATGATTATTGGTTCAGTGCGCAAAAAAAAGGATATAGTGGAGTAGCCGTGTTTACTAAACTAAAACCCGATAAGGTGGAATATGGAATGGGAATACCAAGCAGCGATGACGAAGGAAGAGTGATACAACTTGATTTTGGTGATATCCGTTTGGTGAATGCTTATTTTCCCTCGGGCACATCTGGTGATATAAGACAACAATTTAAATATGTATGGTTAAAGGAATTTCATACTTATCTTAATAAGCTAAAAAAGAAATACCCCAATCTTATTTTATGCGGCGATTATAATATTGCGCATAAAGAAATTGATATTCATGATCCAAAGGGAAATAAAAATTCATCCGGATTTTTACCGGATGAACGAAAATGGATGGATGAATTTTTTGAAAGTGGCTGGGTCGATACCTTTAGAACGATTCACGCTGAACCACATCGTTATAGCTGGTGGAGTCAGCGTTTTCCTTCTGTTCGATTGCAAAATAAAGGATGGCGCATCGATTATATTTCAGTAACAGAACCCTTGCGTAAAAGAATAAAAGATGCAGAAATATTTCCGGATATAAAACACAGTGACCATTGTCCGGTATATCTTGAAGTTAAATAATAAAATATTTTCTTTTTTAAGATGTTCATCTATAATGTTACTACAAAATTAAATCCAGGCATTGAAGTCGAATGGTTAGAATGGATGAAGGACATTCATATTCCTGAAGTAATGCAAACCGGATGCTTTACCGAAAGCAGGGTTTTGCGATTACTAGAGTCGGATGACTCCGACGGATTTACTTACACGGTACAATTTATGGCCGAAACAAAAGCAGCCTATGATCGATATATTGACGTACATGCAGCTTCATTGCGTGAGCGTACACTTCGTAAATGGAATAATAAAATAATTGCATTTCGTTCTTTAATGGAGCTTATTCATTGAGTGAGGAAAATAAAATTTTAAAGGACAATATTTTTATATTGATGTAAATTTCTCTAAGAGGAATAGCTATTCGTGATAGTCCCTATCGCTCAAATCGTTGCTAGACATATGTTTGAAGCCCTTTTACGAATAAACTATTTTTCGTACTTTACTTAAAACCGTATAAAACCCTTGCCGGGTGCGGTTTACAGAAGGTTCACCTGAGTTCATTTTCAGAAGAAAAATTTTATTCCTATTGAAAAGCGGCTAAATTTGCTGCTCCTTAAAATTTTAAAAAAATTACGCTATGAACAAAGCTGAATTAATTGCAAAGATTGCCGAAGATGCAGGCATTACAAAAACACAAGGAAACGCTGCGCTCGATTCTTTCGTTGAAGCAGTTACTAAAACATTAAAAGGAGGTGGTAAAGTAACCTTAGTTGGATTTGGAACATTTACTGTATCTAAGAGAGCTGCCCGTAATGGCCGCAATCCTCAAACAGGAGCAGTTATCAAAATCAAAGCAAAAAGAGTTGCCCGCTTCAAAGCCGGGAAAGAGCTTGCAAGTAAATTATAATGCTCCGTTATTGCATGTTAGTACACTGGTACGTAAATGCCAATCATAAATAAGCACAGAATAAATAATCTGCAATTACTTAGTTTAAAAAAAATTGAGTTCTATATAGTACCGGCCTTTTTATTAAAACAATATTTCATTTATTCACAGAAAAAATAATTTGTATGGGAAGAGGAGATAAAAAAACAAAAAAAGGAAAAACATTTAAAGGCTCATTTGGTAAAAGCAGACCCGCAAGACCCGCTACTGCTAAGAAAAAAGCTGCCACAAAGTAAATAAGATAGTTCGTTGAATAGTTGAAGGGTTAATAACTTGCAGGAGATAACTTTTTTACTATTCAACTAAACTCCTTCTTAAGGAGCCAGCCGATCGATCTTCCATTCGCCATTTTCCTCCAATGAAAATTGAATTCGATCATGTAATCGATTTGACCGGCCTTGCCAAAATTCAATCGTAACAGGCTTTACCAGGTATCCTCCCCAATGCAAAGGTCTCTTAATTGAATGGGCAGCCGCGTCTTCTTGTAGTTTCCTTTCATTCTCTTCCAACCATTCGCGGCTTTTAATAATTGTACTTTGCGGAGAAGCACATGCGCCAATACGACTGCCCAGCGGTCTACTATTAAAATATTCATCACTGTCCGAGTCACTTACTTTTTGTACCAATCCGGTTAGGCGTACCTGTCTTTCTAATTCTTTCCAGAAAAAAACCATACAAGCCCTTGGGTTTTCTTGAAGGTCCTTGCCTTTATAGCTGTTATAATTTGAATAAAAAACAAACCCGCTATTATCAAATCCTTTTAATAGAACGATGCGCGCAGAAGGAACTCCATCCGCAGAAGCAGTCGCTAATGTTAATGCATTCACTTCCTCTACACCTGCATTCAGTGCTTCATTCCACCAGACGGTAAATTGATCTATGGGGTTTTTCTTTACATCCTTTTCAGTAAGAGAGAGAAGTTTATACTCTTTGCGGATATTGGCAATAGAAGACATACACTAAATTAGTTATACTGATTAAAAATACTGTATGCTGTAAAATTAAAAATTAAGAACGAACAATGAGGAAATAAAAAGAGCCTAGAGAGCGAAATTTAATCCTCGAAAATATTTTCGGAGATTTCAAAACAATTATTTGTTGAACAGTTTTTAAAAACTTCTGCATATAATGACCCGGTAATAGAAAAATTAATGTTGTGAATCATCTTCCTTATTTCCAGAAACTCTTGCCAGCATCGCTTCAATTTCTCCAATGCGGCGTAACTGATTTTCGAGCTTTTTATTATGTTCAGATACCTGCTGCAAATCATTATTTAATTCATCAAGGAAACCAACTTTCTTCATTAATTGCTGCCGCTGAAAGTTTGCTTCTCTTAATTTATCTTCAGCATCTGCTAACAATCGGGTAAGGCGTTGATTTTCCTCCATCATCGAAAGATATTTCAACTTCATTTCGTCGAAGTCTTTAGTAAGCTTAAAATAAGATTGCTGTAATTCATCGTATTCAAAGTTTCGGTTTTGGGGTTGAACGATATAAGTTTCTACTTTTTGTATTCTTTCCTGTAAATAATTGAATTCTCCATACGCTTTATCGAGGCGTTCATTCATTTCTTTAGACAGGGAATGCTGCTGACGTATTTGCTTTATCTCTCCTTCCTTATCGGTTAATGCTTTTCTTAATTCTCTTAATTGTGCATGAAGGGTTTCATTAACTTTTAAACTTTCGAGATGTTTTTGTTCAGAGTCTTTTAATAAATCAATATGGCCCAGCAAGAGCGTGATGCGATGATTGTGATCGAGTAAATTATTTTGAGCCTGCTTTAACTGCTCTAAATAATCCATGGTTGGTAATTCGGCAGGTTTATTCGTATGCTCTGTAAGTAGTTTTTTTGTTTCTTCCCGCATCGCATCCAACTCTTCTTCCAATTGTTGCTCATTTTCCCTGGCTTCGTCAACTTTTTCTTTCAATTGTTCCTGTTTCCTTTCATGCAGCTCCAGCTCTTCATAATATTTCAACCTCCATTCTTCGGCTTCACTAATACTAACTGCGTCGGGTTGTTCATTAATTTTTATTGTTTTTTTGCTGGCAATAAAAAAGTGGATAGCAAATCCCAAAATAATGGCACCCACCTGAAAGATGATAATTTCAACTAAACTGATCTGCAAGGCTAGCAGAATAAAATGTGTATTCATAACGGTTCGGAGATAAGCGTTTATTTCCGTTTATTCGGAAACAAAGTTAAGAAACCGTTCTTCAAGGGATTTTGATTGAGAGGTAAGAATTAAAAAACCACCAATAAAGGGTGGTTTTCATGTTAGAAAAATAAGGCGCTTATTTGATTAATGCAAGTGTAAAGTCGAATTAATTTTTAGACCCTGCTTTTCAACCTTTTACCAATGTACCGACCTTTTCTCCGGTCACTACTTTCATCAGATTTCCAGGTTTATTCATATCAAAAACAATAATTGGTAAATTATTTTCCATACACAGGGTAAAAGCGGTCATATCCATTACCCGTAGATTTTTAGAAATACATTCCTGGAAACTAATCGTTTCAAATTTTGTTGCAGCGGGATCTTTCTCCGGATCGGCTGAATAAATCCCATCTACCCTTGTTCCTTTTAAAATAACATCAGCCTGAATTTCGATTGCTCTAAGAGAACCTGCGGTATCAGTGGTGAAATAGGGATTACCAGTTCCTGCTCCAAAAATAACTACCCTTCCTTTTTCTACATGGCGTATTGCTCTTCTGCGAATATAGGGCTCGGCAATTTGTTCCATTTTGATAGCACTTTGTAAACGTGTAAACACTCCTACTTTTTCAAGCATTGCCTGCAGAGCCATCCCATTAATTACTGTTGCCAGCATACCCATATAATCACCATGTGCACGTTCAATTCCTGTTTCCAGTTCATTCATACCCCGATAAATATTTCCCCCACCAATTACAATGGCCACCTGTACTCCTAATTCAACAATTTCTTTTATATCACGGGCATATTTTTCTATAATCACCGGATCCATTCCAAATGACTTATCCCCCATCAACGATTCTCCGGAAAGCTTTAATAAAATGCGTTTATATTTTGGCAGCATGAAGTGTATTTGCAGCGCAATATACGAGGTTCAGCAATAAAAAAAGTAAAATGTAAAAGGCAAAATATAGATTGTAAAAGAGTAGAAGCTATAAAGTTTTTTTTGATTTGCATTGATGGCAAACCTTTATTAGCAAAACTTAACTTTCTGTACCATTAAATAAAAGGATTGAACTAATGTATACAATCTTTTTACTCAAATACTTTTTTTCGATACAATTTTTCTTAAAGCATTCCTTTATCGTAAGCAAGTTTAATAGCCTGTGCCTTGCTGTTTACATGTAGTTTCTGATATATATTTATAACATGCTTTTTGGCGGTATTAGGACTGATATTTAATTGAGCCCCTATTTCTTTATATAAAAAGCCTTGTACCAATAATTTTAAGATCTCCTGTTCCCGATCACTCAGGTCAAAAAAACTTTCCTGCACAGTGGCTTTATGATGATTTACCATGGTAAGTTGATTCTTTTGAACCAACTGCAAAATTTTATGGGCAATACCTGGTGATATGGGTCCTGCACCACTTTCACACATTTGCCAAAGCATATCGGCTATTTGTGGCCCGCTTTCATCTTTTAGTAAATAACCATAGGCGCCTGCCTTGATAGCTTTGAAAATTTTTTCCTCATCATCATAAATCGTTAGCACCACAAATTTTATTTCAGGATACAAAGATGATCCGGCGGCAATAGCAGCCACACCATCCATATTCGGCATTTCCAAATCCATCAATACAACTTCAGGTCGTTCAGTAGCATGTACATAACGTAATTTATGCAAAAAATCACTTCCATCAGAGGCTATCAGAGACGCTATAAACATTCCTGTTCTCTCCAACTTATCTTTAATGATGTTTCGGTTACTGGCTTTATCGTCTACAATGCCGATTCGTATCATAAAAACTAATTACTGCAATTTCATTCATTTTCTGTAATACTCCTATACTACTTTTGGATTAGTATTTCTGTAGGTACCAACATTTCAATAGAAGTACCCTTGTCGGGCTCAGATTGTATCGAAAGCATAATACTGGCAGTTAAAGCCCGGTCGCGCAAATTTGCCAATCCATTTTGTTCATTGCCTGCTACAAATGTTTGCCCTGGAAATCCTTTTCCATCATCCTCCACTACAATTTTCCAGTCCCCGTTTTTATAACTACTGGAAACCGTTACATTTTTCGCATATGCATGCTTGATTGAATTGTTAACTGCTTCCTGCACCATACGAACCAGGTGCAGCGCCTTAGAACCTGTTAAAACCAAATCGGGTGGCGCCATCCCCTCTACAATAAAAGTAATTTGCGGATAATATCTTCCGAAAGGTTGTACAAAATTGCGGATACGGAGTAAACAATCATCTGCAGTGTACATATCCTTCTTTAATGCCCAAATGGTTTCGCGCAAAGAAATAATAATATCCTTGGAGGCATATTGAAGATCATTCATCAATTCTTTTCTTTTCAAAATATTTTCTTCCAGTTGCAATAACTCCGTATTATACAAAACCGCATTAGCATAGGCTCCCAGGTTGTCGTGCAAATCTGCCGATATTCTCTTACGTTCCTTTTCTTCAGCTTCAGTTACGGCCTTCACCGACATTCTTCTTTCCTCTTCTTTCATCAATTGCATTTTCAACTTTTCCTTTTTACGATAACTATTAAATCCCAAAAAAGCCATCCCAACAACAAACAGTAATAAACCCATTGACCCATAAACTAAATTATTCTTCTGTACCAGGTCCAGCTTTTGCAATACAATGGTCGTTTCCTTTTTCTGTACCTCATACTTAGTTTGCAATTCGGCAATAGCGCCGGCAGCATTCGTTAAATAAAAAGAATCCTTGGCGGCAATTACATCTTCCAATGTTTGCTGGTATAATTTTGTATTACCGGAAGCCTTATACGAACGTGCTAATGCTTCGTAATAGGGAAGGCGAAGATTTATATTGTTATTGAACAGTTTCCCCTTGCCAGATGTGCTATCATATAAATTACCTTGCAACAGATTCTGTTTGCAAAGTAGAATCGCTTTATCTACCTGCCTGGTAGTTAAATAAAAGTCAATCAGCATCAGGTTATCATCAACAATCATTTGTGGGCCACCGGTCATCTTTTTTCGGATATCGAACATCTCTTTAAGCGATGCTTCTGCTTCTTTAAATTTTGATTCCTGCATATATACATCGGATTGCACCCGAAGCGCCGAAGCAAGTGTGTTCAGGTTCTCAACTTTCCTGCTTAACAGCATTCCTTTATGTATAAAATACTTTGCTGAATCTGCTTTCCCTATCATTTGATAAGCATTCGCCATATTAATATATATCGCCGATTGGTTCGCCTTAAATTTTTTAGCAGACCCTGTAAAAGAAATTGCCTTATACAACCATCCAAAAGCTTCCTTAGGTTCATTTCTGGCAATGGAAATTGATGCAATCGTATTCATATTGGCAGCAGCACTCACCGAATCTTTAAATCTTTCCTCTTCGCCTACCAACTGAAACAATATTGAAAGGGCTGTTTTAAAATCAGACTTGGTGCCAAACGCCAACGCCTTTGTTCGAAGAAGTTTAAAATAAATATCCCGGGTTACCGGATCTTCTGCATTATTATTTGGCAACTCTTTTTCAATAATTGAAAGAGCACTATCGGTCCAACCCCAGCGAAGATTTGAGTTTGCAAAAGCAATTTCGGCCAGGCTTTTATTAAGGCTGTTACTTTTTTGAGCCAATTGCCTGGCAATAACTACATATTGAGCCAAGCTATCGCGATGTATACTATGATGCTGTTCCAATAAAATTAAAATTGCTTCCAGTTTTTTTTGATTGGTGTCAGCCTTTCTGAATGCGGTCGACAAGCTATCAATAATAGTTGTTTGGCCGGTTGCAGCTACCGGTAACAAAAGCCCGGAAATAAGTATTGATCGTAAAAAACGCCCCATTGCAGTTAGCCCTTTTCAAATTAATACGCAAAATAGCCAATTGCCATAAGAAAGGCCGTACTCCAAAGGGAGTAGTAATACGCAATGTTCACACGTATCCAAAAGGAGTATTGCGGTTACCCAAATTATTCAATTTTTTTACACTCTCATCTTTCCGTTATCCAATTGATATAGTAATTGGCATCAGGTAATCTTAGTAACCCAACAAATAGTTCCTCATCCTGCAAAGACCCCTAACCTGCATCATTTTATAATGCTGCATAATTTTATTAAAATTTAAAAACCAAAACCAATTTATGGCACAAAATGTAGAGAGATATGTAATAAAACACATATCCGGTAGCAAAACAAACCAGGTTGAAGAATTTGATTTCAATAAGCAGGAATTATCCATTGGCCGTGCTGCCAGTTGTGATATCCAATTTGACCCTGAACGTGAAATTTTAGTAAGCCGCGAACATGGAAAAATTATCAAAGACAGTAAATCTGCTTTAACCTTTACCGTAGTAGATAACAACAGCCGGAATGGAATTTTTGTAAATAAAAACAGGGTAAAGGGTTCTGTAAAAATTGAGCCTGGCGATGAAGTACAGTTGGGCAACAATGGTCCTGTATTTTCCTTTGATATCTATCCAAGGCCACAGGATATGATGATGACTACCCGCCTGGTAGAAATTCCGACAACTATTAAACCTACTACTATTTCAGAAATTCAAGAAGTAAAAACGATTACTTCGGATCCAATTAAAACAGGATTGGGCAAACAAACAGTAGAAAGAATGCTGGTAGCTGAAAGAAAAAAATCGTTTAACAAAATTGGGGTCATTGCTGCACTATTAATTGTTGCGCTTGGGATATTAGGATATGCTTTCAGAAATAAATTGTTTCCCACAAAAATTATTGCTGGAGGAAATGATACAATTGTTATAAAACCACAAGATTCAAATAAAAAGACACCTGCACAAATTTCTGCTGAAAATGAAGACAAAGTAGTTCAGATTGAATTTGGCTGGCAATTGTATGATGCATCTACCAGTAACGAACTATGGCACGAGTTTGTACCTATTAAAGGACAAGATGGGCAAACAAATTTTACGGCTTTATATATTCAAAATGCCCAGGGAGAAATTGAACCATATATCGATATTCAAAAAAACGTACAGTCAGGCATACCCGTAGGAATGGCTGGTGCTACCGGTACTGGGTTTATTGTATCTGATGATGGATTTATTTTAACCAACAGGCATGTTGGTGCAGGATGGAACACTCGTCATAACTTTCCGCAATTTGCGTTCCCAGGCGCTTTGGTAAAATTTGAAAAAGGAAAACGAGTTCTTGTAGAAGGCGTACAAATAATGCCACAGGATGTTGGTGGTTGGGTTCCTGCAGAAGTAAGAATGGTTGGTGGTCGCTCTATAGCACCCGGTTCAGTAAAAGGAAGGAATACATATATGAATGTAATTTTTTCAAATACTTCTCTCCGTCGGCCAGTTCAATCAGCTACACCCTCCGACAATCATGATGTTGCTTTATTAAAAGTTGAAATTCCCGCTGCATTAGGAAGCGTTCGCCTAAAAGACAATTACGGTGAAGTAAAACCTGGTATGTCTGTAACCGTTATGGGTTATCCTGGTGTTGCCCCCGAACAATATGTTGTACGTAAATCAAACGATCCATTCAATCCCAATAATCAATTTACTTCAGTACCAACTCCAACGGTTACCCCCGGAAATATTGGAAGAATTATCGGGCAAGCGTCCGAAAAAAATCCATCGTACAGTACGTTTGGAGATTCTTACCAACTTACTATTAATGCAACGGGTGCGGGAAATAGTGGTGGTCCGATGTTTGATGATGAGGGCAATGTTATTGGTATTTATTATGCAGGCACCAGTGATGCCCGTGGTACACAAATATCATTCGCTATCCCTATCAAATACGGTATGGAATTGATGGGAAATAAAAAAGTAATGGGCAAATAAGTTAAGCTTAATGAAGATTTGAAGTGGGTGATAGTTCAATCCTCACGATGTGATCTGTCACTCACTTCAATTTTCTAAAAATCCTTCTCTCAAAAAATATTCTAACTGGTTTTCGATCTTCTCATTTTTTGATTCGTTGAATTAACCAAAACGGCTTCATGATTTCTGAAAATATGATACATCGCGAAATAGCAGGCTATCGATTAACCGAACATATCGGGTCGGGTGGCATGGGAGATGTATACAAAGCCTATCATGCTGTACTTGGGAGAACAGCAGCCGTAAAAATATTACATCAAAAAGAATTTGCCAATCGCTTCCGTAATGAAGCGTATATCCAATCGGGGGTAAATCATCCAAATATTGCTCGGTTGTACGAATCCGTTTTAACTGGCGACTACCCCTGTATTATTATGGAATATGTAGAAGGCAAAACACTAGAGGAGCATATCCGAAAAAAAGGAAAGCTTTTGAATGAAGAAACTACTCAAATTGTTGCGCAAATAGCTTCATCATTATTGTATTTACACCAAAAAGAAATTTTGCATCGCGATATAAAGCCTGCTAATTTTAAATTGCAATCGGATGGGGTTATAAAAATGCTTGATTTTGGAATTGCCAAGGATAAGTATTCGCCCAAATTTACACAGGAAGGCTACCTGGTAGGTACCACCGAATATATGGCTCCCGAACAATTCGAACAAAAGCCAGAAATGAAATCAGATATCTGGAGCCTGGGAGTAATGACCTATGAAATGCTTACCGGTTACATGCCTTTTGAATCGAACAATCCACTCGCTTTAAGAACAAAAATTTTAAAAGCGAGTTTTACGGACCCTAAGATTCTTGTACCTGAAATTTCAGTACAACTCCAAGCAATAGTCGAAAAAATGCTTCGGGTAAACCCCGCCCAGCGAATCAGTTCGGAGCAGCTAAGCAGGGTACTAAAAGGTCAGTCAAAACAAAACCGGGAAACCCCTTTTTCTTTTCTTTCTTCCCTTTCAATGCCAAAATTTCCATCTTTAAAAATATCAGGGCTATTGGGTGCAGGTACATTCTTGTATGCGGGGCTTGCTGTATTATTAATCGTTCTAATTATTTTGTTTGTTACGAACAATACCCCCCCTCCACATCCCAATAACGAAAAAAAGCCCACTGAAGAGGAAATCGTTGACAAGCAGAAAGTCAAAATCAATGTATCGAGCATTGAAAATGCTTATATAGTTTTACCAGATGGAACAAAGCAAACTGTACCTTATGAAATTAGTGGCAAAAATGGACAAGAAGTTGAGTTCACCGTGGGTGCCAATGGTTATGAAGATAAAAAAGTAATTATACAAATTTCAAACCGTCGTAGTTCATATGATATTAATCTTGAAAAAATCAAACAATAAAAATGTTTTGGAAAAAAATGTTTGGGGGAAAAACAAGTGGTCGAACTAAGGAGGCACGTTCAGAAATTATAGATTCTGCTACCATGAAAGTTGTAATCCTTTCGGACCTCGGAAATATCCGCACCAATAATGAAGATATTGGTATGTTCTTCCGGATAGCCGATGAACAGGTTCAACGGGAAAAAGGGTATCTGCTGATAGTAGCAGATGGAATGGGTGGCCACCGGGCTGGTGAAGTAGCCAGCAGACTGGCAGCCGAAACAATTAGCGAAGAATATTTCAACCAAACAGGAAATGGATCTATCGAAAAAAATCTTTCCAGGGCATTTAATGCAGCTAATAAAAAAATATTTTCGATGGCCTCTTCCAATCAGCAGTACCGTGGAATGGGGACTACCTGCACCAGTCTTGTTGTAAAAGATCAGCAAATCTATTTTGCACATGCAGGAGACAGCCGTGCTTATATTCTGCAAAATAATTTAATTACAAGAATTACGGAAGATCATACCTATGTTCAGGACTTAGTGAACAGAGGTGAAATTACTAACGAGGAAGCAGAGTCGCATCCTAAGCGAAATATTTTAACCAATGCAATGGGCACCAAACCTGAACTGAGGGTTGATACGGGAAAATGTTCAATTGCCTTTGAACAAAATAACCGCTTACTACTTTGTTCAGATGGTTTATATGATTATATAAAAGATAACGAACTCGCCGATATATTAAATAGCAAGCCATTACATGAGGCTGCCAATTTTTTAATACAGGAAGCAAAAAAGCGCGGAGGTCATGATAATATAACTGTGATACTGGCAGAAAAAATTGCCAGCGATAATGATCAGCCGATTAAGGAAACAAAAGATTTTGATTTGCCTTCAACAAAGGAATTTGACTTACCATGATTGGACAACTCATACAAAATTACCAGATAACATCCCGGCTAGGCGAAGGCGGTATGGGTATTGTATATAAGGCTACCGATACTGTGCTTGGCAGGGAAGTGGCGCTTAAAATGTTACATGCCCAACTCATCCAGCAATCGCAATTCCTGGAGCGCTTTAAAAAAGAGGCCCGAGTACTTGCACAGTTATTACATCCTAATATAGCAGTGATTTACAATTTCATTGCACAGAATGAAAACCATTTTATGGTGATGGAATATGTGCAAGGGAAAAACCTGGATGAATTAGTAAAACAACACGGAACACTTAGCTACGAAATTGTATGTCCCATTTTTATGCAGGCATTGGAAGGATTGCATCACGCTCATAAAAAAGGAATATTTCACCGCGATATAAAACCATCTAATTTAATTCTTACTCCAGATGGTACTGTTAAACTAATGGATTTTGGAATTGCAAAAATTGCAGGTGAACAACGGCTCACACAGGTAAACAGGGTAGTAGGAACCGTAGAGTTTATGGCACCAGAATTAATAGAAGGAAAAGATCCATCAGTGGCATCTGATATTTATGCTACCGGAGTAACCCTCTATGAATTACTTACCGGTAAACTGCCTTTTGAAGGAACTACTGATTTTAACCTGATGCAGGATATCTTAAAGAAAAAACCAATCTCTGCTGAAAAGTTAAACGCCAATGTGCCAAAAGCGTTATCCAATATGGTTATGAAGGCCTTGGAGAAAAAACCAGAACAGCGCTTTACAGACGCAAAAGCCTTTCAATTGGCATTGTTGGCTGCGTTTCCAGTATTAAAAGACGCTGACTTAAGTAAGATTAATTCCTTTAAAAAGGCAGCACCTGAAACACAGGTTGTACAAATTTTTTCCCACTCAGGCAGGTCGTTAAAACCAACAGCACTCTCAGAAAAAGCAACGAATCCTGCTAGTCAATTTTATCCAGGCTTACTAACCGTAAAGGACAAATTACTATCGAAGAAAAGCAGGTTGATGCTTATTGGAGTTCTCTCATTATTAGTATTGTTGATAGTGGGCTTCTCTTTATTTTCAGGCAATGAAGAAAAAGATAAAAAGAAAGAATATATTTCAACTGAAGTAACTGGTTCGAATGATTCGAAAAGAAACGACTCAACCACTCTTGCAATAAATGATAAACCGGTAAATTCTGATCAATTCAATCCACCCCCAACCAAATATACTCCTCCAGAAGTTAAAGAACCTACCAAGGAGCCGGAAAAAAAGGAAGAGAAAAAAGAAAAAAACAAAGAAAAGGAAAACGAAAAAGAAGATGGTAAAAAAGAGCCGGTAAAGGAAAAAATTACAGAAACAAAAGAACCGGTTAAAGAAACTGAAAAAAAAGAACTGCCCCCGGTAGTGCCTCCTGTTGAAAAAAAAGAGGTAGTGGTTGCGCCACCTGAAGTGAGAAAAAACAAGACTGTAACATTAAATAACCGTCTTGAAGTTAACCTGTTTTTAAAGGATGCAATCAGTGAATCAACAGCAAAAGAAGGACAAACATTAAGTTTTAGTGTTATTAATTCGGTTGTATATAACGGGGAAACGATTATTGAGAGAGGCGCCCCGGCAACCGGTCGAATAAAAAATATGACCAACAAAAAAATGACGATTGTTATCAGCAGTGTAACGGCAGCAAACGGTCAGCGAATTCCTTTTCAGGAAGTGGATCTAAGTGGCCGCTACAGTGAAATACTCGCCAGTCGAAATTATTCTGCAATGCTAAAAAGAGGAATCACCATAAATTTTTAACCACCTAAACTATTAACACAATGAAAAAGGTTTTTATTATTTTACTATTACTGGGCTCGATGGCTGGACAAGGGCAGGTAAAGCAACGTTCAGCTTTAAAAGGATTTAATGCAGCTATTCAGTTACATAGCTTGGGCTGGACTTCCGAATACTTTAAATTTTTAGACGAAGGAGCATCCAGTGGATACGGAGGTGGATTTAGAGTGGGCTATGGTATCACCGAATTGATTGAACCCTATATTGGATTCGATTTTACAAAAATGATTATTAGCTCCAATATAGAAGCTGAGAGTTTTAAGATGACTCATTTTGACATGGGGGTTCGGTTTAACTTTGCCGGTACCGTTCATCGCTTTAGACCTTTTGCAGAAGGCGGCTATTCATTATTGAAAGGGACGGTTACCCAAGTATCTACGCAAACAGGTAATGCTGACTTAATTTTTAAGGGTGGTAAACCCCATTTAGGGGGAGGTATTGGTTTTTTTCCAAAAATTCCAATTTCCATTTTTGCAAAAGGGATCTTTACGCTGGGAAAAAAATCAACCGCTACCCTCGATGGAGTTGAACTTACGGATAAGCCTGATGTAACCACTTTTCGTATTACATTCGGCGTAAATTTCAATATCAGTGAATTAACTAAAAATTAAAACTCGACATTCATTAACCTTCCTTTACTTACTCCTATTGAACCCGTATCAACGTGGATACGGGTTTTTCTTTATCCAAAAGGAGTATTGTAGCAACGCTAAAAAATAAATTTCTTTACTCACGCAATTGAGACTGCATTTAACACACGGCTCCTACTGAAAAATTCCATTCATTAATTATTTCATTTAAACTTTAAACCACTTTTATGCGCTTTAGATTATTTATGTTGCTACTAAGTACTAGCTTTATTACGGTGATTTCCTGTTCGAAAAAAGATACGGCCCCTGTATCACCACCTCCTCCTCCAAATAATACTCAAGTCGATATTGCAAAAATTAACGGCCAAATAGAAGCATTTATGAACTCCTATAGTATTCCTGGTGCATCCCTTGCCGTTAGTAAAAATGGGAAGTTGGTATATATAAAAGGCTTTGGTGTGGCCGATAAAGGCACCAATGAGAAAGTAACTCCGGCACACCGCTTTCGTTTGGCGAGTGTTTCTAAAACTTATACCGGGGTCGCAATCATGAAACTGGTTCAGGAAAATAAGATTAGTTTAGATGGAAAAGTTTTTGGACCCGGAGCTATATTAGGTACTGATTACGGTACCGCTCCCTATAACGCAAACCTAACTGCATTAACGGTACGTCAATTATTGCAGCATATATCCGGGGCCTGGGGTGCGTCAACAGGTGGTGATGTAATTGATTCGAACCCTACGTATACCAATAAACAATTACTTGATTGGATAATTAATACCAGGTCAATGCCCAAAGTACCTGGAACGTTCTACGATTACAGTAATGTTAACTATTTTATTTTAGGAAGAATTATTGAAAAAATTTCTGGTAAATCCTACTTAAATTATATTAAAGAGGATTTGATGGCTAGTATTGGTGCAACCAGTACTGATATTGCTGGTAAAACGGAAGCCGAAAGAAAAACAAATGAAGTAAAATATTATGGCCAGGGTACAGATGCTGCGTATGCCTATACCATTGCCTTCCCTCGTAGAGATGCTGATGGTGGATTAATTACCAATGCAACAGATTTATTAAAATTAGTAACAGCCACCGACGGTTTTACAACCAGGCCAGACATTTTGAATCCCGCTGTAATAACCCAGTATACAACTCCTTCGGCAGTGTTTCCAGGTTATGCCTGCGGGATTGGCATTTGGAGCGCTGAAAAAGTTTGGTTTGATTACGGTAGTTTACCAGGCACACGCACTGGATTTATGCGTCACGATAATGGCATGTGTGCAGCACTGTTACTAAACTCAAGAGTTGAGCCTTCGAACTCAGAACTCACCTTTATTTATGCGATGCAGGATTTATTACTGGATTTGGTAAAAAATACCAGCAATACATGGCAGAGTATAGATCAGTTTTAAATTAATTACTCTTAAAAGTTTTTAAGCTTATTGGTTAATAGTACTTATGGTATTTTGCTTGGCTGCAAAATTCGCATCGTATCGCTCAAAAAATGCAATGGAACAAGCTCAGGCTGATATAGAAGATCTATTCAGAAACTTATTTTAACGTGTTGGATTAGACTTATTGAAAGAAAGATTATTTAACTGCTTTTTTTACCCTGATTATATGAAACAACTACAACTTATTATGCTGAGCTTATGTGGAATCCTTGTTATTAACGGATGCAAAAAAACAGCAGAGGATACTGGTGGTGGAGGCAATAATAGCGAAGTGATAGCACCACCAACATCTCTTGGATTAAATAGTTTCTATAAAAAATACATAGATGCTGATGGTGTGCCAGTGGTAAGTTCGGATAAAGTGGCCGACGAGGCATTGATTCGAGCTAAAACGATTGTTAAGAATATGCTGAAACTTATTCCGGATGCAAAAGTACAAATGATTCAGAATAAAATAAAAGTAGGTATAATAGGAAAAACAGAAAGGCCAACACAAATGCCCGAATACAGCGATTTGTATACTGCTTTTCCAGGAACAGACTGGGATAATAGAGCAAGAGCTTATGGTGCAACCATTGCAAGGCCTCTTACTACGAATTGCGAAGAAAATATGTTATGCCAAGCAAATGATCGTTATATAGGTGAAGAAATTTTAACCCATGAATTTGCCCACGCTATTCATGAATTGGGGTTACGCTTTACAGTTGCTTCCTTCGATAACGATTTACAGGCAGCTTTTTCAAATGCAAAAACCAAAGGTTTATGGACTAATACTTATGCAATTTCCGATGTGCGGGAATATTGGGCCGAAGCAGTACAATGCTGGTTTAATTCGAACCTGGAGGCCATTCCTACAAATGGAGTGCACAACCAAATTAATACAAGAGCAGAATTACAAACCTATGATATCACTATTTATAACCTGCTTAAAAAATACTTTACAGATGAAAATATAAAACATGGATGTTATTAATTAATACTAAACCTCAATCTAATTTGCCTGGAAAAAGATGAATTCTTTAAAATATCACTAATTTTTGTAAGTATAGGCTCATTAAAGAATAGACCTGTAAAATCAATATATATCACTAATAAAGCAGGTAATATATTCGTGTGTTTTGATTATCGAAAAGTGATTCAATAGAATCCCTCTTTCTTTTATTTCTCCTTGCTAAAATCACCCCCGAGGGTGAAAAGCCGCATTTTTTGTACAGGTAACTTTACCAATCATCAAAAAGAGTAGAAGAAAAAAAATCTAACTTTAAGCGGTTCCAGCATCAATTTTGCGCAGAATGAAAAAAGTGTTTGCTAGTATACTATTACTAATCGGACTTACTGCTTCGCTAAAGTCGCAGAATAAAACATCTATCTTACGAACTCCAGAAAAAAGAGATTCGGTAGCTATCGACTCACTTATAAAAGCAGCATGGAATGTAGCGAGAACGGATGCACCTCAAAGTCTGAGTATTTTAGGACAACTATCTAACATATTTGATAACGTCAGTACCCTCTACCGTCAGGATGTTCTTTTTTATTATTATGGTGTTGTATATAAAAATTTAAGCCGATTTGCCGAGAGTGAACGTTATTTGAATAAATACGAAGAGTTACATGCAAAAACTGATAATAAAGTAAAACTCGCCAACGTAAATATGGTGAAAGCTAATCTTTTTTCCGACCAGGGTTTATGGGAAAAAAGTATGGCTTCCGTTACCAAATCATTGTTGTACTACGAACAATTAAAAGATACTATTGGAATAATCCGGGCCGCCAGTAAACTTGGTTATTTACTCACCGAAATTAATAGGCCAGAAGATGCAATGAAGTATCATAAGCGGGCGCTACACTATGCACAAATAAAAAAAGACAGTTCACAACTCTCTGTTGCGTTTACGAATATTGCGGTGGTTTTTGAAAAAATGAAAAAATTTGATTCTGCTTTCCACTATTATGCAAATTCAAAAAATATCAACGATCAAACACAGAGTATGTATGGATTATTGTATGATAATTTTAATATTGGAAACATTTATTTAAAGAAAGAACAATTACTGGAAGCCGAACCCTACATTAAAAAAGCACTTGATTTAGCCTATCAATTAAAAATTCCTTCGGAAATTTCTGCCTGCAGATTACTCCTTGCAGACTTATATCTTACGCAAGGAAAAACAACAGAAGGAATAAAACAGATAGAATCGGAATTAAGCAGCAACGAATATCCCCTATCATTAAAAGATCAAATGCAGGGTTATCGAAGTTTATATGAAGCGTATAAAAAAGAAGGGAAAGCAGACCAGGCTATCCTAAACCTGGAAAAATATAAAGCTGTTAATGATAGTATGGTTAATGAAAATACAACCAACCGTATTAATCAATTGGAAATACAATACCAAACAGCAACCAAAGAAAAAGAAATAGCACTGCTCAATTCAAAAAA
>JBJXDV010000459.1:0-3140 GCA_046153465.1 Chitinophagaceae bacterium | reverse complement strand
TGATTGCTTGAATAGATTAGACGTAATGCTGTTATAAATCCTTTGTTATCGAAACGATAAATAAACTATTTTACTTTTTATCTTTTTCCCGATCAGAGCGGGGGGACCCGCCACGACGAAACCATGGCGATCTATTATTCATACGACTTACCAGCGAATCAAATTTCACCTGTTGGTTGGAATCACAGAGAGCTCTTACTTTTTTAAAATGATAAAACATAGCCAGCTCCATCTTTTTTTGATTCTCCGCCAATTGTTCTGCAGCTTTAGAAATTATGGAATCCGATGTATTTCCCTCTTGCATTAATTTAAATAATTCGTTTTTAGATACCCGTATGTTTTCGCCGAGTATTTTTAACGTATCACGGTTCTCTTCATGTAGTTTAACAAATTGAATGGATTGTTCGTCGGTAAACCCTACTTCCTTTTTTACATAGTCAACGATTAAAAAATCTCCTTTTCTACCTGGCCAATTTTTAGAGCCGGGTTTATTAAAAACAAGGAAGTAAAGCAACAATCCAATATTAGACAGCAAAAGAAATACTACCAAGAAAATTAATGCTTTATTATTTTTTATGCCGGTACTCATGGTTGCTCATCATTTACTTGGTAAAAACCATCGGCAGTCGAAGAAACTAAATTGTATTCTGTTGCAAACAACTGATCATCTTCCTGAACCGTTACAGCTTCGGCAGACTGAAAAAAAGCGAACGAATTCATCAATATAATTAAAAGTACCGCAGCAATTGCAATTGCCGGTCTGTTTAAAAAATCCAACGACCTCATCCAAAAGCTTTTTTGATCTTCTTTTAGCCTCGCTATAATTCGGGTAAAAAGAAAGGGATTAGCAGTTGCCCGCTCCGTATGGTCAATACTGGCGAGTGTTTCTGAAACCTTTTTTTCTATATTTTCTTCTTTCTTCATTGTACATTTTTTGGACGTTAACAATAGAACAAACTTGCTCCTATTCATCAGAATTCTTATAATAGTCAGTCAATATATTTTTCAGATTACCTTTTGCCCGATGCATAAGAGACTCAACTGACGATACGGTGGACTCCATTATTTCGGCTACCTCCTGGTAACTAAGGCCTTCAAGCTTATGAAGGGTGAATGCTGCTTTTTGGTTATCCGGCAGTTTGTTAATTGCCCGAAAAAGAGTGGCTGCCTTTTCTTTGTTTTCGAGACTAACGCCGGGATGCTGAAAGTTGGGCTCATGTCTTATTTCTTCTTCATTAACTCCAAATAAACTTTGAATAATTGCAAAACGCTTTTTCCTCTTTTTTTTCCGGATATGATCCAATGATTTAGTGATCGCAATTCGGTAAAGCCAGGTAGAAAATTTTGAATCGCCCTTGAATTGGTTTATGGATTCATACACTTGCACAAATACTTCCTGGGAAACATCCTCCGCATCTTCTGCATTTTGCACAATGCCCAAAGAAGTATTGTAGACCATATCCTTCCAGGTGTCTACAATAATTTTAAAAGCATTTTCATCGCCCTTTTTTAAGTGCTCAATAAGTTCCAGTTCATTCAAATAGCAGAAGATTTTTGGAAAATTAAGGCATTTAATAGTGTGACGTCATCATTTAATAAACCTTTTCCTAAAATGGAATTAAGCAGAAGTTTTCAATAAAATTCCAATTGATTTATGTAATCGGTCAATTTCGTTCATCCTATCCCTAAAGATATTCGAATGCATAGGTTTCCCGGTCTTATTGATCCACGATGGTTCCAGGTAATTTTCCAATGCGTTTTTTTAGGCTATGGTATTATCTATTTGAACTGGACTAACGATTGGCTGCACTATATTATCAGTATCGCGGGTTGTGTACTGTTTCAATTCCTGTTTGAATCAGTTAGAATTAAACGATTTGTAAAAATTGCTGCATTTTCGCAATGGGGATTTAGTGTGCTCATCAGCGCTATGAGTCTTTGTTTACTCTTGAAAACGAACTATTGGTATATCAGTTTGCTTGCTGCATTTCTTACGGTAGCGGGTAAATATTTATTTAGGTACCATAACAAACATTTATTCAACCCATCGGCTTTCGGAATTGCTGCCGTATTAGTATTCACCAACAAAGCCTGGTTATCGCCCGGCCAATGGGGAAGCAACGCCGTTATCTTTTTTTTAGTAGCAACCCTGGGAACAATTGTAATTACCAAAGTACAACGGCTAGATATTAGTCTTGCTTTCTTCCTAACCTATATCGGTTTGTTATATGCGCGCCAGGTGATGTACCTGCATTGGCCTATAGATTTCTTTATCCATTCTGTGAGTACGGGAAGTTTATTATTGTTCACTTTTTTTATGATCAGTGATCCTAAAACGGCACCCGATCACAAAATGGCAAGAATACTCTGGGCCATGTTGATTGCCGTAGCCGCCTTTTATTTTTCTGTTTTTAAATGGAAATACAATGTGCTTATCTGGGTATTGGTTGCTGCCGCACCGCTGGTTCCTGTTCTCAATAAACTATTTAATGCTGATTCTTTCAATTGGAAAAGAACAAACGCACCATTGAATATATTTTTAAATTTAAAACGATTACGGATGAAAACTATCATGAAAAAAATGACAGCAGTATTCTTAATGGCAATCCTGCTTAGTCATGATGTAGCTGCCTTTTGCGGTTTTTATGTTGCAAAAGCAGACGGCACTTTAAAAAACAAAACCAGCCAGGTAATTTTAGTTAGAGATGGCAATCGAAATGTTATAACGATGTACAATGATTTTAAAGGAAACTTTAAAGATTTTGCTATGGTAGTTCCAGGACCTGTGGTATTGCAGAAAAAAGATATTAAAGTGGTTGATCAATCCATCTTTACGATGCTGAATGATTATTCAAAACCAAGATTGGTGGAATACTATGATCAAAATCCCTGTTATGAATACGAAAGAGCTGCCGATGCCTCGCCTTCTGCTCAACGAATGTTACAGGGGAAAGTTTCAGGACTAAGTACCCAGGCAGAAAAAAAATCTGTAACAATTGAAGCACAATATATCGTTGGAGAATATGATATTTTAATTTTGAGTGCAAAAGAATCATCTGGCCTAAAAGAATGGTTAACCGAAAATGGCTATAAAATTCCTGCCGGTGCCGAAGAAGTATTGGAACCCTATATAAAAAGTA
>JBJXDV010000458.1:0-2608 GCA_046153465.1 Chitinophagaceae bacterium | reverse complement strand
TGAGTCGCAATCTTCGCAACGAAATAAGTAATGTTGAATAATTCACCAGCCTTGGGCATTCTTAAATAACTACAATGGCGATGAATTTATTTGATGCAAGCGAGCATTATATAGTAGCCAATCCAATCAGTATTTCTCACTCTTTTTATTCATATCCCTAACACTCCTTTTAATTTAGCATAGCCCGATTTACTTACACTTACCCTTCCTCCACTTTTTAAGATAGCAATATGATTGTCTTTTTCATAGGGATCGATGCGCGTAATTTGTTGAATATTTACAATGCAGGATCGATGCGTGCGTACAAAAAGATTTTTATCAAGAGATTGTTCAAAATGATTCATTGTTTTGTTTTTAAGGAAAGCCCCTTCTTTGGTATGAATTTTTACGTAGTCATCGGCTGCTTCCAGGTAAAACACATCTTCTACTGGAATGATTTTTATTTTACTTCCATTTTTTACGACGATTCGCTGATTCTGAGGAGCTATTTGTGAAACGGTTTCCAATAAGGGCCTGCTTACTGTTGAATGGCTTGGTGAGCTGAATTGATCTGCAAGTTTTTGAAGGGCCTTATTAAATCGATCCTGGCTAAATGGTTTTAATAAATAATCAATCGCATGGCTTTCAAATGCTTTAATCGCATATTCATCAAAGGCAGTTGTAAATATTACAGCGGGTGAATGATCAATTAATTCTAACATTTCAAAGCCATTTATTTTGGGCATTTGTATATCTAATAAAATAAGATCGGGTTTGTGCTGTTGAATTGCTTTCACACCTTCAAATCCATCATTGCATTCAGCTAGTAATTCAACCCCCGAATGCTGTTGTAAATATTCTTTTACAATCATCCTGGCAAGCGGCTCATCATCAATAATTATTGCTCTTATCATAGCTGAGGAATTTTTAAGGTTATTGTATAAAGCCCATTGAAGGTACTGGCTTCCAGCAAATCATTACGACCATATAATAAATGCAACCGGCGTTGTACCGAGGAGAGTCCGAATCCTATTCCCTGTCCGGGCCTTGAGGTATCTTTGTCAAATGGGTTTTGTACGGTAACGATTAAAAAGTTGTTTTCTACTTTTGCATGAATAGAAATCTTTACTGAATCCGTTGTGTCGTACAATCCAAACTTAATGGCATTTTCGACAAGGGGTTGTAATAGCAATGCAGGCAACTGCTTCGAATTCGATTCGGGCGTGCTTGTAATTTCTGTAGAAAGTCGATGACCAAACCTTACTTTTTCTATTTCAAGGTAAAGATTTAGAAATTGTAATTCTTCTATCCAGTTAATTTGTTGTTGTTCTTCTTTTTTTAAGGTGCCTCGTAAAAAGTCTGATAGTTGCTGAATCATTTTGCGTGCTTGCTGAGGCTCACTAATTGCAAGGGCGCTAATTGAATTTAAACTGTTGAATAAAAAATGTGGCTGCAATTGTTGTCTAAGTTTAAATAACTCTGCATCTCTTGCCATTTTCTCTGCTTCAGTTTTGCGATGTTCATTTTCCCGTTGGTCTTCCTGGCTATGCCAAAGGGTACTGATGAGAGCAGCGCAACCGGTAATTAAGAAAGCCATATCAAACCTTACAGCAATAGACTTTTCCAGGAATAAATTATAAGATGTATTGGCGGTAAGCAAAGAGGCTAATCCAAACCGAATGATAATAGTGTATAACGTACTTGCAGCTATGCATAGAATTACTAAATGAAAAAATTTTCCTTTAGTAGGGTTGTAAAAGCGTAAATTAATCATTACTAATAAACAGGTCACTAATAAAAGACCATTGGTTGTTAGCGTATCTATCAATGCATAACTCCATTCAATTTGCCAATCGAAAAAAAGCATTTTGAAATACATGGCCGACCAAATCAACCAGGCACCTGAAAAAATCAAACGATTCTTTGTTTTGGTAAGTGGAGAAGATGACACGAAATAAGTTTAAATGAGCTGAAGCAACTGGAGTGTAGTTTTTTGTTGAATATTGGCTGCTTTTTTGTGAATGAGGTCGATATACAAATCAGCATGATCATTTTCACGAATAGTAGAATACAATTCAGCTCCATCAATTAATTCTGATAGTTTATATAGCTCTGCAATATTTATAAATTGCCAGCAAACCATTTCTTGTTTATTATTTAAGAAACAATCTTCTTCCTTTCTACCGATTTGTTGCGCTTTTATAAACGCATCTTCTTCATTGGCGGCTCCTATTAACCGAAGTTGTTCATCAAATTGAGCTGTATGGTTACCGTCTCCACAAAGAATTCGATATACAATTTTAGCAAGATACCAGTTCATAGCAGTTGATTTAATTTTTTTATAAAACAGTTAGTTTAATAACTTTTTATTTCAATACCACCAAACATCACGAAGCCTTTCAATACCAAAATTTTTGCTGGTACAGGAATCGCTACCGGTTGGGGACGTTTATCCTCAATACCCCCAAAGATGGCTACGGCCTCATTGTGAATAACCCAATCTGAAGGAACAATCAGTTTAGCACCACCAAATATTTGTACCGATTCTATCTCTATCTGGGGTTGTTGAAAATTTGCCTGTACCAGGTTTATCTCCGCACCCCCAAATACACATACAATTTCTCCTCCT
>JBJXDV010000457.1:0-9893 GCA_046153465.1 Chitinophagaceae bacterium | reverse complement strand
TTCCAAATTCACGCGTCCTGGCATTCCTTGGGAATTAAAATATAAAGAAGAGTATCCAGATTAAAAATCGGGAAGGTCCTGGGTTCGAGTCCCACAGGGATCACAAAATTGGTGGTTCAAATTTTTGAATGCTTTGCAAACACAGCATTTGGGGAGCTTTTTTGTTTAGGTCACGATTAGATAATAATCAAACCTGCTAGTTTCATGTTAGGCCATGTATAATATTCACTTCCTGGAAAAAGTCTCCCATTTTAGTCAGTGTAACCCTCGAATATTGCGGCAGTAGATATATGCGGCTGTTTCTTGAACTCAGGCCAAGATGGTCTGATTGGAGCGACTCCTTTCACGAAAATAAGATGGTTAAATCTGTTAGCGGACTTTTCAGCTTGGTTGCTGGTGTTATTGGATGCAAAAAACCCCACGAGTGTTCTGGCCGCCACTGATGCCCATTATTAATTTGTGACATATTTGGATTTTATCAAAAACCAACAACTAACGATAAACAACAACCGACTGACATATTAAGCGATCGATAATCAAGTATGGATTTAAGAACACAAACGCCTAGCCGAGCGGCGATGATCGCCCATACGATTGAGGTATTTGCGATAGAAGTTTCATTTCCTCCTGATCAGGATGAAGCCGTCAAGTATCCGTCCATTGCGGGCGAACAACAGTTACCCCCTAGGGAAAAAAAGTTTTACTGCGGCCATTACGATGTAAGGAATAGAAGTAATTGTTAGTGCAAAGAACAGATCTCTTCTTTTATTTGGGTTGTCATCCCAGGCACTGGCGTATTTATGAAATATTTTCTGGTCACGTTCCTTCATTATAAAAAACCAATGAAAGAAAAAAGTTGTACCAATATAAATGGTAAGTGCAAATAACATTGCACCCTGTTGTGAAGAAAACCAGACGGTTTTAATAAACCTTAAGAAAAGCAATTGGAAACAAAGGATCCATCCTCCTGCCGAAAGTGCCAGCAGGTACATTGATTTTAGTCGCACTGATAAACTATCATGGTAATAACTTTGCCTGCTGTAATAATTGTAAATAGTGAAATAGACGTACTCAAATTTTTTCACGGTTTGGGTATTAGGGTTATACGGATTAAGTATCCTATTATAAACGTGCGGCAGAAGGAAAAAGTGTTACTGAAAAACGAGCTAAAATCCGAAAATCACCTAATTCAATGAACCTGAAAGTAATAAGATTTGGATACTTCGATGAATGAACATTACTATTCGATGAACAAAAAAAATAAATTCTTAAATAATAAATACCGTTAAAAACTTGCAGATATGATAAATGCAATTTGATAGCGGACCAATCTTTAAAATACTTTTTTCTTCCGGAACTTGGACCAATAAAACAACCTTTCGTCGTACATAAAAAATAACATTATTAAGTACCGCTCTTTGAAAATCTATAGTAAAATGCTCGCAAAATAAATTTTTTTGACTATCGAATAGTCATCGCGCAGGTGTTTAACACCGTTATATTGATACGTTTGAATACTTAAAGAAAAAGCAACCATTGTTGCGGACCATTTCATATAAGAACAGATATTACCTAACTTGGAGCCTGCAATGCCCTATGGATAGGGGAAGAAATTACACAAGTCGTTTGCCCGATTTGTTTAATTTCTATTATATATGCAGGGCAAAATCTTCGCATCGATCTGAGCAAACAATTTCTAAAACAGATTTTCGGAAGAAAGTCAATTGAGGCAGCGTATCCGATTTTATCATCGGTAGCCGTTTTATTTTTCATGGGTAAAAAATTATTTAATAATAGTACAAGTTTGATTGTTTAATTTTGCTTTCTTTAAACAATCGCAATGCAGGAAACAATTATAGATATCCAACACGCTAATATTTATCAGGGAACCAACCTCAT
This sequence comes from Chitinophagaceae bacterium, assembly GCA_046153465.1. Lineage (GTDB taxonomy): Bacteria > Bacteroidota > Bacteroidia > Chitinophagales > Chitinophagaceae > Endoryza. Next base: position 7,994 of record JBJXDV010000457.1, on the reverse strand, counting down.
TTTGCAGGACGTTGATCTTCGGGTATACAAGGGAGAGTTTGTTTATCTGGTTGGAAAAACGGGAACTGGTAAGTCGAGCCTGCTGAAAACGTTATATGGCGATATTCCTCTTAAAGAAGGAGAGGGTAAGGTAGTGGGGTTTAACCTTCGGGAAATGGATTGGAAAAAGGTTCCTTTTTTACGCCGCAACTTAGGAGTCGTGTTTCAGGATTTTCAATTACTAACCGACCGCAATGTAAACGATAACCTAAAATTTGTTTTGCGTGCTACTGGATGGAAAGATGAAAAATTAATGAATGAAAAAATATTAGATGTGCTTGATAAAGTTGGCTTGAAGTCCAAAGGATTTAAAATGCCTTTCGAAATGAGTGGTGGGGAGCAGCAAAGAATTGATATTGCCCGAGCAATGCTTAACTCTCCTAAATTAATATTAGCAGATGAACCTACCGGTAACCTCGATCCGGAAACAACCGATGAAATAATGAACCTTCTTTTTAGTATTTGTAAAGATTATGGCGCAGCTATTGTTATGGCTACCCATGATTATACTGTCATCAATAAATTTCCAGCCCGTATTGTGCGTACTGAGCGGGGCAGGGTATTTGATAATGCTACCATATCCATTTAATCAACAATTGGGCATTTCGATTATTATTGAATCCCGCCTCTAATAATGTTTTTCGTAGCGTTATTTCCTCTTCTCCAAAAGGCTGATGATACAATTGTGCAATAATATTTTTTATTGCAGTTGCATTGGAGGCGGTATGGCAGGCTGCTTCCAATCCAGATCCACGGGTTGTAGCTTCATTTACTACACAATGCCTTCCATTATACAATACATTTAATAATTTCAATTTAATACCAGTACTATTAAAAGATGGAATAATATTTATCTGTGCCTTGGAAATCATATCCTGTAATTCTTCACCCGAAGGATTCGCAACCAGGCAGGTATTTGGTTGCTCATGAGCAAGGTTTTTTAAGCGAGTGGAAGGATTTTTACCCGCAATCACAAACGGAACTTTCATATTGTTAAACACTTCTTTTAACAACCAAATTGCTGCTTTCTCGTTTTCAGCTACTGATAAATTTCCGTGGTATAAACAATAACAACCGATTCCTGTTTCAGATTGGATGTTCGTAAAAGGTAAGAAAGCAGGAAGGTTCAGAATGCGAGTAGCGTTAAACCCGTTGCGGTAAATTGCTGCATCCTGCTCGGAAACAGTAAGAAGGGTAGCTCGCCGGGCGATTGACTTTTCATAGTTCATTAATAAGCTGCTCTCGTGCAGGTAATACATTTTTTTAAAAATATTGGTTTCACTTTTTGCCAATTGCCTGTAGTAGAGATACTCGGTATTGTGTATGCGAAGAAACAATTTACGATTTTCAAATTTATTATTAAGTAAAAGATGGCTGCAATGGATGCCTTCCAAAAAAATCGGATAATCATCCTGGAGTAAGCGCGTATAAAGATCTTCATTTATTCTGGAGCTTACGATATAGGGAACCTTTAATGAAAATCCTTTGTGGCCTTTACGTCTCGAATAGTAAAGCACTTCGACGCAATATTTTTCAAGTTCTGGCTGTTTCCCCCGGCCATATTCAAAACAATGCAGGTGTATAAAAACGCCTAGCTCTTTTAATGCTGTTATTTTATAAAATAAATCGAATACGCCACCATAATCAACCGGGTAAGGAACATCAAGGCATACGATATGTAAATGTTTTTCCAATTAATTTGTAAATTGTTTTTGATAATAAGATAATAATTTCTTTTCTTCTTCCTGCCAGCAAAGGTGTTTTCTTGCTACAAGGCATTGTGCCTGTAATTTATTGTACAGCTCCTGGTTGTTTAATAACTCATTTAATTGGTGGGCTATTCCAGCGGGGCTGAGGTCGTCTGTTAATACTGCAATGGAATATTGACTATTGATCTCTTTGTAAACAGGGTAATTCACACAGAGTTGCGGAATACCTGCTTGTATATAATCAAAGAATCGATTGGCAAGCGAATAATAATTACTTTTTCCAACAGCGTCAAAAAGTGTAACACCTGCCCATGCACTAGCTGTTAGTTGTGTTAATTGGCTGGGTGCTATATTGCCTTTAAAAATTATTTTATTTTCTAAATTGTAGCTTCCTGCCAGCTCTTTTGCCTGCGCCATAAAATTTCCATCTCCACAAATAATTAATTGCGCATTTACATCCTTCATAGCGGGGATCAATGTTTCAAAACATCTTCCTTCATTTACGGCTCCCTGGTAGATGATATATTTTTCTTTCTTTTCAGGAACTGGCAATGGCCGATAGCGTGGTACATTTCGTATTACTGCATATTGCACACCGTACATTTTTTTGAATTCTTTAGCGATCGGTTCGTTAACAGTGTATCCTAAGGCAAAACGCGGAACCATTTTTCGTTCCACCCATTTCCAGCATTTATAAACTAAAGGACGGCTAACAATTTCTTTCATCTCGCAAAATAATTCGTGCGCATCATATATTCGTTCAGTTCTTTTAATAACAGAAACCAGGTAACAGGCCAAAATAGTGTCAAGGTCAATAGCTCCAATGACAGTTGTTTTTTTTAAAAGAAGAAATATAAAAAGACGAAGGTTATATTCTATGTAAAATAATTTGCCTTGATTAAAAAGACATGACAATCTTTTTTGTTCAAATTGTTGCTGGAAAAGTGGCGGGCTATTTCTTTTTTTTCTTCCTACAAGAGTTACGTGATAACCGGCAGATGAAAGGGAATTGCAAATGCGAATCATCCGCTGATCAAAATTGAGATCATTTGTTACCGCAAAAACAATTCGTTTCATCATTTTCAATAAGAGATTGGAGTGGTTACCGGATAAAAGGAGATGCATGGTAAATTTTTTCAATAATCTCTACTGTTTTTAAAGCTTCGGCTGCTTCCACCATGGCATGATCGGGATTGCTTAATGCCTTTATAAGATTTTCATATACTTTTCCATGATTGCTCATACTTCCTTCATAAAAGCCATATTGATTTGCTTTGTTTCCAACAACCATTTTTGGCTTCTCTTCATTTTCTACAGAAAAATAGTCCAATTCATTTAGGTACTGCCCGCCTATTTTTACGGTTCCTCGTTCTCCAAAAAGTGTTAAAGATCCTTCCATATTTTTCTGGTAACTATTTATCGAATAGTGCAAGCTGCCTGTTGCTCCACACTCCATCTCCATCAACGCCATTCCACTATCCTCAAATTCTATCTCCTTTTGATGTAAATCATTGATTCGCCAGCCAGTTGTTTTTTTTAGATCTCCCAGGAACCAATACAATAAATCAATGAAATGACTGAATTGAGTAAACAGTGTTCCTCCATCCTGTTCCATGGTTCCCCGCCAGTGATCCATTTTATAATAGCTCGGATTTCGATTCCAAAAACAATTCATCTGAAACCCTAACAGGGCGCCAAGCTTTTTATCATCCAATAATTTTTTAACCGTTAATACCGGAGGATTGTATCTGTTTTGCTTTACTACATAAATTTTTCTTTTTGCATTTTTGGCAGCATCTATCATTTTCTGACCTTCATTTACTGAAATCGCCATTGGCTTTTCACATAATACATGGGATCCATGTTCAAGGGCAATAATTGCATGAGCAGCATGGCTTCCATTTGGACTACAAATGCTAACAATATCGGGCTGAACTTGTTTAAATAAATCAACCACAGAATAATAAGAGGCTGCGTTGTAGGCTGCGCCAAGGGCAAGTGCTTTCTCAGGAACTATATCACAGACAGCCTGTAGAAGGCCTTGCTCGGAAATATGTTCAGCATGTCTCTGAGCTATTCGCCCACATCCGATAATTGCAAAACGGTATGGCATTCAATGAAATTAGTCGACAAAGTCCAAAAAAATCCCCAATTGGCAAGCCTAATTCAAAAATAATTTGCCTAACTTCGCCGCCGATTTAAGATGAAAAAATTTAGGATGTTTTTTTAAAATTTTAGAGATGCCTTATTTAACAAAAGAAAAAGTGTCGGGTATTTTTGCAGAATTTGGCGGGAAAGCCAATAATACAGGTTCTATTGAAGGTCAGATTGCCCTTTTAACTGAGAGGATTAACAGTATTTCTGAACATCTTCAGAAGAACAAAAAAGATTTTGGAACCCAGCGTGGTTTAATGAGAATGGTAGGACAGCGTAAGCGCTTGCTTATCTATTTTAGTAAACATAACCTCCAGGGATACCGCGCATTGATTGAAAAACTTGGATTAAGAAAATAATGGTGAGTTAAGTCATAATCACTTTTCCCAACTGTTTTTACGGTTGGGAATTGTTGTTTAAAATGATCACCTGTTTGCTTTGAAAAAAATGTTTGTAAACCTGGTTCTTATTAGTGTCCTGGCCTTTGCTGCCTGATTGCTTTGCGGCTGATGAAGAATCATAAATTTAAAAGAATATGTTTTCGCAACCTATTAGTGTAACCTTCGATATTGGAGGTGGCCGTATGGTTACTATTGAAACCGGTAAACTTGCCCGCCAGGCTGATGGTGCGGTAACTGTTCGTCAGGGAAATTGTATTTTACTTGCAACTGTTGTTGCGAATAAGGACCCAAAAGAAGGACAGGATTTTTTCCCACTTTCTGTAGATTACCAGGAGAAATTTGCTTCTGCCGGCCGTATTCCGGGTTCTTTCTTTAAAAGAGAAGCAAGATTAAACGACTACGAAATATTGACCAGCCGTTTAATTGATCGCGCTCTCCGGCCGTTGTTTCCGGAAGATTATTTATGCGACGTGCAGGTGCTCGTGAGTTTGATATCAAGTGATGCAGAAATAATGCCTGATGCGCTGGCCTGTTTAGCTGCTTCTGCAGCTTTAGCTGTTTCGGATATTCCAATTAAAGAAATCATCAGCGAAGTGCGCATAGCCCGTATCGATGGAAATTTTGTAGTGAACCCTACACGTACTGAATTTGCTAAAAAAGATATGGAATTTCTGATCGCCGCTACAGACAAAAACCTGATGATGGTAGAAGGCGAAGCAAGCGAATGTAAAGAAGAAGATCTTGTAAAAGCATTGCAATTAGCCCATGACGCGATACGCATTCAAATAAAGGCCCAGTCCGAATTGAGGGCAAAGAAAGGTGTTACCGTTAAGAGAGATTATAAAAAGCCTGAGACCAACGAAGGTATACAAGAGAAAGTAGTTGCTTTTGCTAAAGAAAGAGTTTACCAGATTTCTAAAGCCGGAAGCAATAAAAATGACCGTAGCGAAGCGTATAGCAAACTTAAAGATGAAGTGATTGCCAGCCTCGGCGAGGAAGTAAAAGATTCAGAAAAGAAATTGGCCAAAAAATATTATGAAGATCTTAAGTGGGAAGTTGTTCGTGACATGATTGTTGATGAAAGAGTTCGCCTTGATGGCCGTTCACTCGATCAGGTTCGCCCTCTGGCCATGGAGGTAGATCTATTACCTGCCCCACATGGTTCTGCATTGTTTACAAGGGGAGAAACACAATCACTTACCACCGTTACCCTTGGTACTCCCTTAGATGAGTTATTGGTAGAAAGCGCCGCCAAATCTGATTACACGAAATTTATTCTTCATTATAATTTCCCGCCTTTTTCTACCGGCGAGGTAAAGATGATGCGTGGCGTTGGCAGAAGGGAAGTTGGGCACGGTAATTTAGCAATGCGTTCACTAAAACAAATGATGCCTGGTGGTGAATACCCGTATACGGTTAGGGTTGTTAGTGATATCCTTGAATCCAATGGTTCTTCTTCAATGGCTACTGTTTGCGCAGGTTCCCTTGCGTTAATGGATGCAGGTGTTCCCTTTGCAAAACATGTAAGTGGAGTAGCGATGGGATTAATTACCCGTACGTCTGATAATAAATATGCAATTCTTACAGACATTCTTGGTGATGAAGACCATTTGGGCGATATGGATTTCAAAGTAACGGGTACGCGTGATGGAATTTGCGGTGTGCAGATGGATATTAAAGTGGATGGATTAAGTATGGATACAATGCGTGAAGCGTTGGAACAAGCGCGCAGAGGTAGATTGCAAATACTGGATGCGATGTATGAGACGATGCCTGCAGCACGGGAGGAAGTAAAACCGCATGCGCCGCGAATGGTAAAACTATTTATCGATAAAGAATTTATTGGAGCAGTGATAGGGCCGCAAGGAAAAATCATCCAGGAAATTCAACGCGAAACAGGTGCAACAATTAATATTGAAGAAGTTGGCAAATTTGGTGAAGTAAGTATCTTTTCTCCAATAAAAGAAGGCCTTGACAAAGCCGTGGCATGGATTAAAGGTATAACAGCCTTGCCTGAAGTTGGCTCAGTATACGAAGCAACTGTAAAAGGAATTAAAGAGTTTGGGGCTTTTGTGGAATTTTTACCTGGCAAGCAGGGATTGCTTCATATCAGTGAAATAAGTTGGAAGCGATTAGACACTATGGAAGGCGTATTGAAAGAAGGAGATATTGTAAAAGTTAAATTAATTGGAGTAGATGATAAAACGGGAAAATTTAAATTAAGCCGAAAAGTGTTAATGCCTAAGCCTGATGGACCGCAACCTCCCAGGCCAAGATCGGAAAACCCGCCACAGAATTAGTAATAGTAAACTTGGTTAATAGGTCTGTAGATTGCTGCAGACCTATTTTAATTATGGACAGTTTTTATAAAATAACTTTTAGCGCTGTTTTACAGGAGCAGAAGGATATATTAATAGCACGGCTAACCGAAATAGGATTTGAAGGTTTTGAAGAAGGTCATTCATTTTTAATTGCCTATTGCACTCAATCAAATTTTAAAGAAGAAATTATTCACGAATTGTGCCAGGCCTTGTTAGTACAATTTGAAAAAGAATTAATAAAAAACACGAATTGGAATGAGCAATGGGAAAAAAATTTTCATCCTGTTATCGTTGATAATTTTTGTGTGATCAGGGCTCATTTCCATTCCCCAATTCCAGAGATTATCTACGATATCATCATCACACCAAAAATGAGTTTTGGAACAGGGCACCATGCAACTACTTACATGATGATTCAATGGATGAAAGAAATTCAATTCGCAAAGAAATCAATTCTTGATTTTGGTACCGGCACAGGAATATTAGCCATACTGGCCGAAAAATTAGGTGCGGATAAAATAGATGCAATTGATAACGATGATTGGAGTATTGATAATGCAAAAGAAAATATTTTATTTAACAATTGCAGGCTGGTTGATTTACAAAAAGCAGAGAAGATCGGTAAAAAAGAAAAATATGATATTATCCTTGCCAATATTAATAAAAACGTATTGCTTTTAACAATGGGTGATTTGAAGCAACAATTGGCCGGAGGGGGCGTTATAATTATAAGCGGGATATTAGCAGGGGATAGATCGGCTATTGAGGAAAAGGCAGTTTTTTGCGGGTTGAAATTAGTTGGTATTATTGAAAAAGACGGGTGGATTGCCCTTCAAATAACTCTTAATTGACCATTAATTTCTTATGCCTTGCAAGTCTGTTTTTCCCTAAATTTGTAATACAACTTTAATCAACATCAACTAGTGAAAGAAATTCTACTCATTGTAGGAGCATATTTGATCGGATCTATACCTACCTCTGTGTGGGTAAGCAGGTTCTTTTTTGGTATTGATATTAGAGAATATGGTAGCGGTAATGCCGGTGCTACGAATTCGTTTCGCGTAATGGGTCCGAGACTAGGTACCCTCGTAATGGTAGTTGATATGCTTAAAGGACTTGCAGCCGTTAAACTAGCATTCTTATTACCTTTTTATATTGATAATGACATTGCCCGAACTGGTTTTCAAATCGGATTGGGATTAGCAGCAGTATTGGGTCACATTTTTCCAATATGGGCAGATTTCAGAGGCGGTAAAGGAGTGGCTACACTTTTTGGATTGGTGCTGGGAATTTCTCCATGGACTGCTCTTTGTTGTGTAGGAATTTTTCTATTAGTATTATATATTACCCGATTTGTTTCCTTAAGCTCG
>JBJXDV010000456.1:0-2961 GCA_046153465.1 Chitinophagaceae bacterium | reverse complement strand
TCTTAAGCCTGATAAGTTTGACGATCTTATCGCTATGAATGCACTTTATCGCCCGGGACCAATGGCTTATATCCCAAACTTTATCGATCGCAAACACGGCCGGGAAAAGATTAGTTACGATTTGCCAATCATGTCCGAATACCTGGAAGAAACCTATGGCATCACCGTATATCAGGAGCAAGTCATGTTATTAGCACAAAGCCTTGGTGGATTTAGTAAAGGCGATGCAGATGTTTTACGGAAAGCCATGGGGAAAAAGCAGAAATCCGTTCTTGATAAAATGAAGAATCAATTTATTGCCGGTGCTACAAAAAAAGGCTACGAAGCCTCCAGCTTAGAAAAAATATGGACCGATTGGGAGGCGTTTGCTCAATATGCATTTAATAAATCTCATTCTACCTGCTATGCTTTTGTTGCATATCAAACGGCTTATCTAAAGGCACACTACCCTAGCGAATATATGTCGGCAGTATTAAACAACGCAGGTAGTATAGAAAAGATTACTTTCTTTATGGAAGAATGTAAGCGAATGGGGTTAAATGTACTGGGGCCGGATATCAACGAATCAAAAAAGGGGTTTGCGGTTAACCGGTCGGGTGATATTCGATTTGGATTAGGCGGATTAAAAGGAGTTGGTGAAGCCGCATTGGAAAGTATAATTGATGAACGATTAAAAAATGGTCATTTCATTTCTATTTTTGATTTAATTAAACGGATAAATCAACGAACCGTTAATAAAAAAACATTGGAAAGCCTAACCTATGCAGGCGCCTTTGACTGTTTTAAAGAAATGCACCGTGCTCAATATTTTTATTTGGCGCCGGGAGAAACCCGCAATGGAATTGAACGTTTGATCAATTGGGGACAGGCACAACAAAGTTTAGCAGCAGGTTCAACCAATACACTTTTTGGCGATTTACCTTCAGTAATGGAAGTGCCTCCGCCGAAGCTTGCCACTTGTGAACCCTGGAACCTAACCGAATTACTTGATCATGAAAAGGAAGTTACCGGAATGTTCATGAGCGGCCATCCTCTGGATCATTTCAAGTTCGAAATTCATCATTATGGCATTACTGGAATGCAGGATTTTAATGAGATAAAAGAAGCTGTAAACCTACAAGCCAATCCCAATAGAACTTTACGATTAGCAGGACTGGTAGTAGATGCACAACATCGGGTAACAAAAACAGGAAGGAATTTTGGTTCTTTTATGATGGAAGATTTTAGCGGTAAAAGTGAGTTTATGTTGTGGAGTGATGATTATGTAAAGTTTGCAAACTACCTGGAAAAGGGAAAGAACCTTTTCATAACCGGATTTTTTAAAACCAGGTGGGGTAAAGAAAATGAGTTTGAATTTAAAGTCACCAACATAATATTATTGGAAAGCATTAAACAATTATTAACAAAACAACTCATACTTAGTATTGAGGCGAGGCATCTAACAGAAGCGATGGTTAGTTTTTTTGAAAAAAATCTAAAATATCATCGGGGCCGATCGGGTATCAAGTTTAATATTAAAGAACCAAAAGTACAACATAAAGTAACGTTATTAAGTATGGAAAATGGTTTTGAAATGAATGAAGAGATGGCGTTGTTTCTACAGAATAGCCCGGAATTAGAAGTACAGGTTGTAAGTAGTTAATTGGAAGTTGCAGTTTTTGGTTTGTGGTTAATGGAGCTCATTATTAGAGTAATCAATGCAATAGAAGAGCAATAAGCCAAAACCACAAATATTTAGAACTGTTTCCCGACTTTTTAACAGGTTAGTAAGGCAGCCGACTTAAACGAATGACAAGTTTTACATAACTTTATGTCAGCATTGCCTGTTTGATCAGATGGTAGTAAATTTGCACCTTCTTCCTAATTAAGAATTATATACAGATAAATCATTTTAAACTCAATTATTATGTCTTTAGAACTTACTGATTCAAATTTTCAAGAGAAGGTAATCAGCTCTGATAAGTTAACCCTTGTGGATTTTTGGGCAGAATGGTGCGGACCTTGCCGTGCAATTGGACCTGTTATTGAAGAATTATCAAAAGAGTATGATGGCAAAGTAAACGTTGGTAAAGTAAACGTTGATCATAATCCACAGCTATCTATCAATTACGGTGTTACCTCAATCCCTGCTATCCTTTTTATTAAAGGAGGCAAAGTAGTTGATAAGTTGGTGGGAGCTCAGGCAAAATCGAACTTTGTAAAAAAGATCGAGCAACATATTTAATAATACTGAATTGTAACACAGTCTTCGTTACAAACGCCATAAAAAGTATAAGTATTAAAAGGGATCTTCTTAACGAAGTTCCCTTTTTTGTTTACAAGCTTCTGCTGTTGCTGGCTGATGAATTATACGTTTTAAATTTCCTATATTGCCAAGTCTTTGCCTAACCAAAACCAACTGGCATGAATGCAATATTAGAAAACCTGCTTCGCGGAGCTTTGGGAATGTTTTTCCTGATCTTCATTTGTTGGCTCTTTAGCAACAATCGTAAAGCAATAAATTGGAGACTTGTAATTTATTGCCTCATTACCATGATTGCTTTTTACCTCGGAGTTACAAGGGTATTCTTCATCAATGATTTTTTTGATTTTTTGTCGAGGGGTTTTGTCAGAATCATCAACACTTCGATTGAAAGTACCCGAAAGATCATGTTTAGCAACCTGATCGACTATGATGGAACAGCCTGGGGATTTATTTTTGCCATTAGGGTTTTACCAACTATTATCTTCTTCTCGGCACTTTCTGCCATACTTTATTATACGGGTGTTTTACAAAAAGTTGTATGGCTTTTTGCATGGATGCTAAGTAAGCTAAAAATTTCCGGTGCTGAAAGTGTATCTAGCGCTGCAAATATTTTTCTCGGACAAACAGAAGCACCGTTAATGATTAAACCTTACCTGGAAAAAATGAATCGTTCCGAGATATTACTGGTAATGATTGGTGGTATGGCCAATACGGCA
>JBJXDV010000455.1:0-13196 GCA_046153465.1 Chitinophagaceae bacterium | reverse complement strand
CTTACATCATCTATATAATCCGTAAATGTTTTTCTGTGTATAACTTCCAGGCTCAGACTAATTGTTTCGCTTGCAAAGTATTTTACACCAACACCCATTGGTATATTCAGTTGCGTAAGTTTATATTCTTTACGGTCGGGATATTGTGAAAATCCCTGTCCCTCGGTATGAAGGGGCTTTAAATTAACAAGGTTACCTGTTGCAGGATCTGTTCCCTGGGGATTAAAATGAAATCCACCCACTCCAATTATACCGTATGGGCGAATTTTATGATAGGTATCACCTGGCTCGTATTCAAAAAATACACTTGGATATATTTCTGCTACCAGAATGACTTCCTGAATTTTCGATTTGAAGTTGGAATTTCTTCTGCTACGCGCTTCTTCCAAACCACCCTTACCTTTAATGATTGCATCATCGCCTTCGATACTGCCGATATTACCAGCAAGGCGAAAACCTAACCATTCACTAGGATGATAAGAAAGATAGGCACCAAACATTAGTTTGGTCATCTGTATGTTATTATCTTTAAGAAAAGTGGTTCCCTTTCCGTAATTACCACCAAGATCTCCTAAGAAATTCGATGGACCTACCGTTATACCTGCTTCAAAAAAGGAAGTACTTTCTGAGTATTGGCTATACGAAGGTAAATAGCCTGATAGTATTAGAAGTGTTGCTACGAAGCACTTCCACACAAAAGAGTGTAGCTTTTGTTTCATGAGATATTAGATTTAGTTTTCAGATGGTCAAAGGATTCCGAGTCTAAAATAATAAACAACGGAGATACTTACAAGAAACGCGAAAAAGATAATTTTTGTGTGTAGTGGGGATAATATTTTTAAAAGAAATAAACGATATGGGGTATTTACTTATAATTAATTTAGTAACATTTCTATATGCTCTATACCATCTTCCAGATAAATTTCACTTGTTTGTTGAAAACCAAAGGATTCATAAAATTTCTTAAGATAAAGCTGCGCGCCAATTTGAATAGACTGAAGTCCCCATTCATTATATATAGTAGAAATTGATTTTTCCATTAATTTTTTTCCGATTCCACTTCTTCTTACAACAAGAGAAGTAGATACTCTTCCTATGGAAGCATACATATAACTTATATTCCTGGGCAGCAATCGGGTATACGCAATCAGTTGTTCGTTTTCCCATCCCATTAAGTGTAAGCAATATATATCTTTATTATCGGCATCCTGGTAAACACAGTTTTGTTCTACAACAAAAATCTGATTACGTAATTGCATGATAGAATATAATTCTTTGGGAGTTAATTCCATGAATGGTTTGCAATTCCAAATCTGGGACATATACTTCAAATTGATTGATAAATATTATATAATCGTCAAAAATAATTATACGCTGTAAATTCTAAAAAAAATCTGACCGGGTTACTGCTCTTTTTTAATAATTATATTTATCACCCCATAGCTGTTTTAAGTGTTTTCGAAACTCATCTTCCCGAATATTTTTGCCAGGTTCGTAAAACTTTTTACCACTTATGGCAGCAGGTAGATATTCCTGTTTTGAAAAATTATTTTCATAGTTATGCGAATATTCATACCCCTTTCCATAGTCAAGAGCTTTCATAAGTTTAGTTGGAGCGTTTCGTATGGCTAAAGGAACAGGCAGATCTCCCTGTTGCCGAACCGCCGCCAGCGCATCCTCTATGGCCACTATGGAGGAATTACTTTTTGCGGAGGCGGCAAGATAAATAGCGCATTGCGATAAAATAATTCTCGCTTCCGGGTAACCGATTTTTGTAACCGCATCGAAGCAGGTATTGGCCACAACTAATGCCGTAGGATTAGCGTTTCCAATATCTTCACTTGCTGAAATAACCATCCTCCTGGCAATAAATTTTATATCTTCTCCTCCTTCAATCATTCGTGCCAGCCAATAAACGGCTGCATTGGGGTCACTACCCCGAATGGATTTGATAAATGCAGAAATAATATCGTAATGCTGCTCTCCCTTCTTATCATAAAGGGCAATTTTTCTTTGAACAATTTCCATTACCTGTTCATCTGTTATTACTGCTTCTTCGAATGATGTATCCGCTACAATTTCCAGGAGATTTAATAATTTTCTGGCATCACCACCTGCAATAGCGATTAGTGCTGAAGTTTCTTTTAATACCAGTTTTTTTTTGATAAGATAATCATCAACTGCTATTGCATGGTGTAATAATTGAAAGAGGTGTTTTTCTTCCAATGTTTTTAATACATAAACCTGGCAACGGCTAAGTAAGGCACTATTTACTTCAAACGAGGGATTTTCAGTGGTAGCACCAATAAGCGTTAGAATTCCTTTTTCTACAGCACCCAGCAAGGCATCCTGTTGGCCCTTATTAAACCGGTGTATTTCATCAATAAAAAGGATCGCTTTTTCTTTTGATTTGGATTCTTCAATTATTTCCCTAATTTCTTTTACACCACTGCTTATCGCGCTCAATGTATAAAACGGAACCGCTAACGAGTGTGCGATAATATTCGCGATGGTTGTTTTGCCCGTACCCGGAGGTCCCCATAAAATCATTGAAGGAACTTTGCCGTTTTCAATGGCAGTTCGTAAAATACTTCCGGCACCGGTCAAATGCTCCTGACCTACCAAATCATAAATACGGTATGGCCTTAATCGTTCAGCTAAAGGTGCTAATTGCGAAGACATTATTATATTTTTACAGGCAATACTACAATAAGTTTCGGTTTTCAACATTCTAAATCTATGGATAAAAATTTTTTGAATAAGGGAACCCTGTTTTTGGTTATATGGATGCTAGCTGTTTCTTACCCCGAAAAGGGCTTGGCACAAATCAACAATACCGTTTTGCAATATGCCACAAACCGGGCAGCAGTTGTAATGGTACGCACCGAAATTTTAGCAGAGGTAAATGTTCAGAAAATAAAAGTGAATGAAAAATTTTTTAACCGGTTGCTTGATTCTATTCATCGTTTGGATTTTGATAGTATTTTTTTAAATCCCGAAGAGAAACTGGATATTGTATTGAATGAATTTGAGCGGCGGCCCTCCTATTATTTTATTAATGAGTTCAATTATTTCCGGCACCGCGAAAAAGTTACTGCACATGGTTCCGGCTTTATCATTTCGGGAAATGGTTTTGTATTAACCAATTGTCATGTTGTTGATGAAGACGATAATTTTATCAACCGTCGATTTATTCTTTCTGCTTTTAATTCTGTATCTGAAACAAATATTTCTTCTCTTGAACTCGATTGGGGTGTTAAATTCACAGAGATTCAGCGAAATTTATTAAATAGAACATTTGCGAATGTATATTCCCGAATTGTACCGATTGAGTTGGAGGAAGTTAAGAAGAAGGTTATTGTAATTTTAAATATTGACGATACTAGCGGAAAAATATATGCGAAAGAAGTACCTGCAGTTATTATTAAGAAAGGCCGCTCGATGCCTGGAAAGGACCTTGCCATCCTGAAAATTGAACTGCCGGTTGAATTGCCTTCTATTCCTCTTGCGGCATCCAATGAAGTGCTGGTAGGGGAAGATATTTATGCATATGGTTATCCTAACCCCGTAAATAATAATGAGTATTTATCTGAAGAAACAGTGCTTGAACCAACACTTACTAAAGGGATCATCAGTGCGTTGAAAAAAACAGTCAATGGCTGGCCCGTTGTTCAAATGGATGCGGGTATCAACCACGGTAACAGTGGCGGACCGGTGTGTAATAAAAATGGAGAAGCAATTGGTATCAGTACTTTTGGCAGCCTCGATGATAATGCCCGTGGCCTTGCACCGGGATTAAATTTTGCAATACCCCTTGAAGTTATCCGCGATTTCTTTTCCGGTACGGTGGTTCCTGTTCCTGGTTCTGTAAGTGTTGATTTTAATAAAGCCATGAAATTTTATCAGGCCCGCTCTTACAATACATCATTGACTTATTTGAAAGAGGTTGAGAAAAAGAATTCGTCTTTCCCCAACTTACATAAATATATGCAGGCGTGTAAAATCAATATAATGAAAGGTAATGATCGAAGCACTCATTCAATGGTATACCTTGTAATAATGGCCATCATTGCTTCTTTTATTGGCCTTTTAATCTGGTATAAACTCAAAGAATAAGCAATAGAATTATTGAAGCTGTTGTTTTAAAAATGTTTCGATTTTATTAAAACTATCATCCAGGTTTGGTCCTGTCCAACCATGCCCTTCGGTAGGATAGTATACATACTGGTTAAAAACTCCTTTTGCAGTTAATTGATTAATCAATAACACCGACTGTGAAGCAGGTATCAGTGGATCATTTCCTCCCTGTAATACTAAGGTTGGGCAGGAGGTATTGGTTACAAAATTAAGCGGGCTGGATTGTTCATACAACGAAGGTATTGTTAATGGTGTTCCCCCCGTTACCAGGGATAGCAACAAAGGAATGGTTGGGCCGGGTGGATTATTATATAAAGAAACGAGTTCGGTTGGACCAAAAAATGAAATCACTGCTTTCATTGGAACTGGATCGGAATATTTGTACGCTTGTAGTAAAGATAAATGTGCCCCTGCACTCGCCCCCAATAGGGCTAATTTTTTACTTATTTTATATTCAGGAGATTTATTAATCAGAAAATCAATTGCTGCTTTTACATCATTTTCCTGCGTTGGAAATTTGTTTTGGTTATTGTTAAACAGGCGGTAGTTAATATTCGCAATGGCATAATCGGGCAACCGTAGTTGCAATTCTGTAATAAATAAATTGAAATCAGCTTTGTCTCCTTCATTCCAACCGCCTCCATGTATCAAAACCAATAGCTTCGTATTGGCGGCGTTTCGTGCGGCAGGAAGATAGATATCGAGTTTTTGTTTTGTATCAGATCCGTAAGCTATATTGGTTAACGATAGAGCGTTGTTCTTATCCTCCACCTGTTTTTTTACGCAGGAGATAGAGAGCATTAAAGCAACTATAATAATTATTGTTTTCATTAATGGTGATCGTAAAAGGATAAGCGCATAAAAATCAGGCCAAGTGTATAAAACTACTAAAGAAGTTTGATTTGTTGATTAAGGTAAATTGTTAAATATTATTGATCGTTTTATAGATAATGAGTCAAACTTTATAAAGGAATTAATAAATGCCTGCTCAACTTAATAAAAAAGAAATTAAGAAAAGCAACCCAATCGATCGTTGAAAAAAATCAGTTGCAGCATTTGCAGAAAATATCAATAGGTGTTTGGGGCAACAAACGGAATTACTAACATACAGCGCCAGTAGAAGTAGCTTATTATGATGCAACAAAGTTACCTTGTTATTCACTACCACGTATTATTCAGGCGTATCACTAAATTGCTGTTGCCATCTTTCTATGGTATTTTGATAAAGCAACCTTCGCAGTTTATAGATTCCAATTAAAAATAATAAATGAAGTCCAAAAGTTATCAGCACTAAAAACAAAGGAAAACTAAAAAAAAGATAATCAAGCCATCCTGCATCAATAACATTCAACAGAGGTACCAGCACCCGCCATTTGCTGATAACCTGTCCAAACAGAAATGCAATCGCCAACACATTCAAAAGAAATAACCAGTTAAAATATTTTTTTTGACCCGGACCTAATGGTGTATCAGGATAATTGTTACTGATGATCAAAACCCCCTGGTATAAAAATAAAAATAGCACCAGGTAAATTAGGCTAGATATTAATGAATAATAAAACTGGTTGGCCTGAAGAATAGAAAGTACTGATAGAACCAGTTGAAATCCTACTACTATTAATTGCAAAATACAAACAAACCGGAAGACCTTCCAACCCGTCGTCAATTCTTTCATTCAGGTAAATCTTGAAGATTTAATTAAAATAAACAGATCAACCGTTAAAATAAATTGGTTTAACCGGCGGTTGATTTTATTTGTAATTCGATCAATTGCTTTTCATCGATAGTAGCCGGTGCATCCAGCATTACATCTCGTCCGCTATTGTTTTTAGGGAATGCGATAAAATCGCGGATGCTTTCGCTACCCCCTAAAATGGCACAGAGCCGATCGAAACCAAATGCAATACCACCGTGTGGCGGGGCACCATATTCAAAAGCTCCTAATAAAAAACCAAACTTATGTTGTTGTTCCGTGGCATCCATTCCTAACGCAGCAAACATTTTCTCCTGTAATTCTCTTTGAAAAATTCTTATTGATCCTCCACCAATTTCGTTGCCATTTAAAACCATATCGTAGGCATTGGCTTTAATAGTAGCATAGGGATGTTTTAAATAGTCTTCTGCATTTTCTATGGCAGGATTATTATTTATCATTGTTTCAATCTGTAAGGGCTTGGGGCTTGTGAAGGGATGATGCCGGGCAACCCATCGATTTCCCTCCTCATCATATTCAAATAATGGGAAATCCAGTACCCATAACAATCTAAAATCATCTGATTTTCGCAAGCCCAATTTATCGGCCATATACATTCTCAAATCACTGATGGCCTTTCGTGTTCTTTCTTCAGCACCAGAAACAATCAAAATCAAATCGCCTGGTTTTGCATTTGCTGTTGTTGCAATGGCTTTTAATTTTTCTTCGCCATAAAATTTATCGATACTACTTTTGAAACTACCATCCATATTACACTTAATAAAAGCAAGGCCCTTCATTCCTATTTGCGGGCGCTTAACCCATTCTGTTAGCTCGTCGGTTTGCTTACGACTGTATTCGCTACACCCGGGGATGGCAATCGCCACAATGGTTTCTGCCTCGTCAAACACTTTAAAATCGGCGCCTCCCAATAAAGAATTAAATAGCTTGCCATTGCTTTCGTTATAGGCCGGGAATGCATGAGCCGGAAATTTAAGATTGCAAATTTTTAATTCAAAGCGAATATCAGGTTTATCGTTACCATAATTCCACATTGCTTCTTCCCAGGTTATTCGTTGTAAAGTGTCGGTATAATCAATATTTTTCACATCTTTAAAAATACGTTTTACCAAACCTTCAAACATATTTAGTATATCTTCCTGCTCTACAAAACACATCTCACAATCTATTTGAGTAAACTCGGGTTGACGGTCAGCCCGCAGGTCCTCATCCCTAAAACATTTTACAATCTGGTAATACCGGTCGTATCCGCTTACCATTAATAATTGTTTAAATGTTTGCGGACTTTGGGGCAATGCATAAAATTGACCAGGGTTCATTCTGGAGGGTACTACAAAATCTCTTGCACCTTCGGGTGTTGATTTTATAAGAAAGGGTGTTTCAATATCCATGAACTTATTTTCATGGAGGTAATTACGGGCGCTGCGGTTAACGGCATAGCGGAGTTCGAGATTTTTCTTTACTGCATTTCTACGAAGATCCAGGAAACGGTATTTCATTCTTATATCATCGCCGCCATCTGTATCGTCCTGTATCGTAAAAGGTGGCGTAATCGATTTATTGAGGATTTTAAAAGAGGTAATTTTTAATTCTACATCACCAGTAGGTATATTCGAGTTTTTATTGGTTCTTTCTTCTACCAAACCGGTAGCCTGCAATACATACTCCCGGCCAAGCGGTGAAGCCTCGAGCACTTGGTTTAATTCTTCACCAAATAATAGTTGGGTAATTCCATAGCGGTCGCGCATGTCAACAAACGTTATACTTCCAAATTTCCGGATGGTTTGTACCCAACCAGCCAGGGTTATCGTTTGGCCTGAATGAATGCTCCTTAATTCTCCGCAGGTATGCGTTCTGTACATGTGTATGGTTTGATAGTTTTGTTAGTAGCTAAGTTTACCAGAAGTTAAGTATCGTTTATACTGTTCTTTCTGGTAACCTCTCAATGAACCTGTTTTCGAAGTTGCAAAGGTAGCCGAAATGAGAATTTTATCCCAAGCAGATTCGCTAGAAAATAAAATCATTTTAAGCAAATTACCTGCCCAAGTATGCCATTTCAGGTAGCCCATTGAGAATTTACTATTTTTTTTACGGCGGCAGTGCTAAATTTTAAGAATAGCCATTACGGTTGAAGGAAGTATTACCCTATATTGGATCGAACCAGAATAGCAGGAGCGTCAGGTTTTCGGTAAAGGACTTGGAGAAAACTCTGGATTATAAGTATCTGTTTAATATAGATTTTCTTGAAATGAATGATAGTCTTTCAAATGATAATTTCTAACCGTATAAAGGAAGGTTTTGAGCCATCGGGCATTACAAGAATTTTTAAAAGCTATTGATAAAATATTTAATTCAGAAAAACAATTATACCTGATAGTTATGTTGCCAGCGTATACAATAAGTTTTGTGGCTTATGGGTTCAGCAGTTATTCCAATAGCCCAACAAAGATAAAAAGGAGGTTCCAAACCTGTATATTGAACAGTTTAGATTGTTAAATCAGGATCCCTTATCTCCAAATCTAAACCTTCAAAAAAGGCAAACCCTTTGATTTCAGTAACTTAGCTAAAATAAATAAATGAGCGCGGGGGCTTTCATTTATAAACTATTCTTTCTATTTTGTAGCAGGTTAAAAAAATATCCACTACTAAACATTCCTTAAAAAAACCACACTCCAGTCCCTGAAGGCTTTCCTTCAATCCATTTTCTTTTTAAAACCATAAGTGCTGATTTCGTACCTGCCATTCACAAAAGAAAAATGGAGCCTTATGGAAATTTTACTCATTCTAGCCATTGTAATTGGGATCATTGTGTTGCATCAACCGTTTATGGAATGGATCAATCGTCTTCAAGTTAATGCACAATATCAAAAATTCCTTACGCAGGAAACCTGGTATCATTCAGTAATAGCACCGCATCTTCGGTTTTATAACCGGTTGAGTTTAGAGGATCAACATAAATTTTTATTTAGAACGTATGTATTCCATCGCGCCAAACGATTTCATTATATTGAGGTAACAGCCAGTGCGGAGATGCCGATTTTAATAAGTGCAGTTGCCGTTCAACTTACATTTGGATTGGATAAATATTTGTTGAATTATTTCAAAGATATTTTTGTGTTGAAAGATGATTATCACTACGGATTTTATTCACGCCCCTTTCAGGGCCATGTGGATCATAGTGGAATTTATTTAAGCTGGGATAATTTTGTAAAGGGCATACATGGTCTTACAGCGAATTGTAATGTTGGCTTGCACGAAATGGGACATGCATTAACCTATGTAAATTTTATTACGCAAACCGAAGAAGACAAACATTTTAAAAAAGAGTTCAAGAATTTTTCTAAAGTAGCGCGCCCCATTTTTGAGGATATGCAGCTTGGCGGTAAAAATATTTTAGGCGATTATGCAGGTACGAATTATCACGAGTTTTGGGCAGTATGCGTAGAATTGTTTTTTGAAAACCCAATTAGATTCAGGCATGAACTTCCGGCCTTATATACTGCAATGAGTCGTTTATTAAAGCAAGATCCGATTGTAGTTGTTAACAATCAAAAACTAGCCGCTTAGTTAGTATAATATTGCTTTTGTTTATTTAACAGTTAGTTATTCCCGATAACTAACTGTTTTTTTTACCGATGAGAATCTCCTGATATTTTTTTCGAATAGCTAAACAGAAGTAACCAGTTTTTCTTTCTTCTTTTCTCTTGGTGCTATTACTAAATAATAAGTGGCAATGAAAAAAATTCCGATGCTAAAAGGAATGGCAGCATAATAACGCAGGTAATCGAGATTCGACCAAAAAAATTCTGAAATCATCCAATATCCATTGGTCGTGATCCAAAAAAAGATAGCCAGGTTATGGAACAACTCTGCTTTTACGTGGCGGTTTTGCCAGGTTATCACTCCTGCTATCAATATGGTTGGTATAAACATTAAAAGGCCAATAGGTCGCCAAAGCATTGCCCAACTGATATCTTTAACCAGCCAAAAAACAATATGCAGGTTTTCTAAGCGACGAAACCGGTCGGGAATTGAATAGATTTTTAATTGATCCATTTCTAAAAAAGGGTTTATTCATTAATATAAATTTGCCAGGGGCTTAACTTAACAAAAATATAAAAGGAAATTAATATTCTGGTCACCGAAAATTGGCGTTACTTGTCAGGTGCGGCTTAGTATGCGGGCAAAGCGATGGATAGAAGCTTCGGCATGAATCGGTGTTTGATGCAGCAGGTGTTCAACCAATTGATTTGAAAAGAAGGGAGCCAGTGAACAACCCTTGGTTCCCATACCATTGAGTATACCAATGCTGGAATGCATTGGGTGAAAACCTACAAAGGGCCTGCGCTCCAGCGTCGCTGGCCTTACAGCTGCTTTATGATCAATAATTTTAAAAGGAACTTTTAACCAATGTTTCAATTGCGCAGATGTTTGTTCGCGAAACGAATGGGTTGGTTCATTATTTTCAAATTCCCATTGATAACTTGAACCTATCCAGAAAATATTTTTAGTCCAGGGCACAAGATTCATTCCCTTTTTAAAGAGATGGGTTGTTGGCAGGTCAGTAGTTTCTATCCAAATAACTTCACCCTTATTGGGGGCAAATGGCAGGTTACTAAAGAATGGGTTTTGAAAGGATGCAATTCCATCGCAAAAAATTATTTTCTGCGCCGAAATATTTTTATACGAAATGGAGTCGGGTAAAACAGATAATTCAGATAACTCAAATTTTTCTTCCAGGAGTTTTTTTTCACTTAACAATTTAGTTCGATAGGCTGGTAAAATAGCAGGTAAATTTATAAGGTAACAAGGTTGAATTTCTCCGTATCCGAAATCGTAATTGAAAAAATCTCGAAAATTATTTTCGTCGGCTGGATTTAATAAATAAGAGGGGTCTGTCGAAAACCGATCGTTAAAAGCCAATTTCATTTGAGGCGTTGGAAAAAAATCAACCGTATTTTTTTGCTCAATGACATTCAGATTTAATTCAGTAGCCATTTGCATATAAGCATCTTTTGCAAAGGGAAGCAATTCGTCAATCATCCAGGTTTTAACAATACGTCGACCAGTAACCGGATTAATAATTCCGGCTGCAATTTTTGTTGCACTATTGTCGGTGGATTCATCAATGACTATAAAAGAGAATCCCGCTTTTTCAAGATAATAACTGAGCCAGGTACCACAGAGGCCTTGCCCCACAATAATGTAGTTGAATTGCATTTAACAAAAATAAGAAACCCGGGCTGAAGCCCGGGGCAAGTAATTGCTCCATTTCGAGGTTGATATCCGGATCATTCACTCCCAATTTTATTCAACTGTAATTTTTATACCTTCTGAATGGGAACTAAACTCCGGCGCATACATACATTGAATGGTGGTTAGCCCATTGCTAAATGTTCCGGTATGGGTTACAAACAATGGATATTCAAATACCCATGTGCCTTTGGGTAAGTAGCCGAAAAAGAAATTGGTACTGGCATCTTTGGTACTCTCATAATATCCCAAACCGCCCTGCCATTTATATTGACTGATTACATTTACCGGTTCCAAACTGGCTGCACGCATATCTTTCATATGAACATATTCCAGCGTTCGGTCCACTCTTAATTCAATTCTCACTTTTACTTTATCACCTATATGCAATACTTCACCTTCCCTTAATGGTTGAATAACCGGCCCGCGATCTGTATTTTTTTCAACAAATAACTTCTTAACCAATTTTAATGGAGTAGATGAAGTTGTAATTTTATCGAGTTCTTCAAAGTATTGCCAATAAGCAGCTCCCCACATCACACCAGGTTCTTGCCCGGAAGCGGAGGAGATGGACACAGAAATTGCACCCATACCGGCATTTACTTTTGGCCCTTCAATTATCTTTTTGAAATAGCCTGTTCCAGCTTCTGTCATACCCATTTTTCCCTTCTTGGGGGAAAGAGGGGTTAAACCTGCACTGATTTCAACGGTGGGTTCATTGGTCAGCCAGTTATTGCCTTCTAATAACAATACATAACAGGCATCGGCAGTTGCTTTGGTAGTTTTCCAGTTTTGGGTTTGTTTTTGTTTTAATAACCAGGTTTTAAGGTCATCGGTAATTTTTGTGTCTTTTTTAATTTCTGCAAAGGCTTCAGTTAATAAAGCATGCGATTCAATAGGCGACTCGTACCAATAATATCCTCCGGTATTAAATTCTTTCCAATACATACCCATTTCTTCATTGATCAATGCATATTGCTGCAACGACTGCAAAATATTTTTTGCCGTTTGCAAATCGCCAGTGCGGTGTAAGCTGAGGGCAATCATACCCTGCATATACCTGCTTTGCTTCACCCAGTATTGCTGGCTCTGCTTACGGTAATAGCTATATGCTTTGAAGACTTCTCCCGGAACACTTATTTCAGTAAAGAAACTTCTCATATAGAGATATTGAATTTCATAAGAACCGGGCTCCTGCGTTTGAAGGTTTGCCTTTGATTTTACTAATCGGTCATAGTCCTCTTTAATTTTTTTATCGAGATAATCTATAGCTTTTTTTATGAGCATGTTTAATTTCGCGTTATTTTTTGGCAGGGCATTTAATTTTTTTAGATGCCCAATGCCTGTTAAGATGTATTGGGTAATATATCGGTCGTCGGGTCCGCCGGAAAACCATACAAAACCACCATTACTACTTTGCATAGCCGAAAGTTTATCGAGGGTTGTTTCCATTTCCCGGCCCATGCGAACCAAATCAAAAAGCAGGGCGATGTTTTTCTTTTGCTGTGTTTCGTTCCTGGCATCCAGTACCCAGGGTGTTTCTTCTAATAACACCGATTTCAGTTCCTGGTTTTTATTCAAATTAGAAAGCAAGGCAGCGGTATCTACCTCACCCCCGGCCCCTCTACTGGAGGAGAGGGGCGCAAGCCATTTCTCAAATACCTGCTTTATTTTGGGAGAAGAGTTAGTAATATGCGTTGCTAATGTATTTGCATAAAATCGATTGAACGTTTGCTCAGCACATTCATAAGGATATTCCATTAAATAAGGCAGGGCCTGTACGGCATACCAGGCCGGGTTACTGGTGAACTCTACCGTTAGTGACTGATGGTTTAATGTTTCACTGGCACCCGGTTTGCCTTCAGCAGTATTTAATAATTTTTCGAATTTAAATCGTTTAGTACCGTTACCACGCATAGGCAGTGGCAGGGATTCGGTGACCAACATTCGATTACTCAATACCGGTAGCATCATTTCTTCGCCATCGCTTATGGTGTCCGACCTGGCTATTAACCTGTAACTAACAGGCTTATTGTATTGAAACGGAATTTCAATTGTGAAACTGGCAGGCACACTTTGTCCGGCCGGCACG
>JBJXDV010000454.1:0-2855 GCA_046153465.1 Chitinophagaceae bacterium | reverse complement strand
CTAGCGAAAAGATTCTGGAAGCCTTAAGCAATGTGCAGGAACCCGACCTGGGGAAGGATCTTGTAACCCTGAATATGGTAAAAGATATTGATATAAATGGCCTGAATATTTCTTTTACCGTGGTACTCACGACGCCGGCTTGCCCAATGAAAGATATGATCCGGAACGCCTGTATAAATGCCGTAAAATTATTGGTAAATAAAGAGGCAATTGTTACCGTGAATTTTACTGCAACTACCAGCAGTAATCGCAAAGATGCAAAATCGGTGTTGCCTAACGTGAAAAATATTATTGCAGTAGTAAGCGGTAAAGGTGGCGTCGGAAAAAGTACCGTATCTGCAAATTTAGCAATAGCCCTGGCACAGGGAGGTGCGAAAGTGGGATTAATGGATGCAGATATTTATGGCCCTAGTATACCAATAATGTTTGGAGTAAGGGGTGAGCGTCCCTTAATGATGGATGCCGGTGGTGAAAAAGGATTGATTGTGCCAATTGATAAACATGGAATAAAATTAATGAGCATTGGATTATTAGTGGATGAAAAAAGTGCCGTCGTTTGGAGAGGGCCAATGGCCAGTAGCGCCATTAAGCAATTTGTAACGGAGGTTTATTGGGATGAATTGGATTATCTCATCATTGATATGCCTCCGGGTACAGGTGATATTCATTTAACATTGGTGCAAACCGTCCCTGTAACAGGAGTGGTGGTAGTAACTACTCCGCAGGAAGTTGCGCTTGCAGATGCAAAAAAAGCTATCGCCATGTTCGGGCAGGCACAAATAAAAGTTCCTATTATTGGCCTTGTTGAGAATATGAGCTATTTCACACCTCATGAATTACCAGGTAACAAGTATTATATTTTTGGAAAAGATGGAGGGAAAAAATTAGCAGAGGAATATGATATTCCATTTCTGGGCCAGATTCCCTTGGTGCAAAGTATTCGACAAGGTGGCGACGATGGATTACCAGTGATGGTAGGCTCAGACTCTATTACAAAAAAAGCTTTTATTGATTTTGCAGGTAGTGCTGTACGTAGTATTGCAATGCGAAATGCAAATATGGCATCTACAAAAGTAGTAGAGATAATGGTTTAATAAAGTTCAAGCCCCATAAACTACAAACTTCAAACTCTACATGTACAATCTTCCCCACTTCAAAGAAAAAAATAACGAACTCATTATTGAGTTTATGAAACAACATCCTTTTGCTATGCTAATTGGTTGTGCAAACGATTTGCCGGCTGCCACACAAGTTCCGTTATTGTTGGAAGAGCGCGATGGAAAAATAATATTGATAGGCCATATCATGCGCAAGCAAGATCATCAGTTAGCCTTTGAAAAAAACCCGCAGGTATTAGCTGTTTTTACCGGACCTCATACTTATGTAAGCGCTACATTATATACAAACCCACAAGAAGCCAGTACGTGGAATTATATGAGCGTACATGCTAGAGGGCTGTTGAAATTTTTGGATGAAAAAGGACTGGAAAATGCACTCCGCCTATTGTCGCTCCATTTTGAAAATAATAATCTCGATTCGCCAACTATTTTCAATAATCTTTCCGAAAATTATCGTACTAAATTAATGAAATCGATTATTGCTTTCGAAATTGAAGTGGATTCAGTGGAACATGTTTTTAAGCTGAGTCAAAATAGGGATAAGGAAAGTTATCGGCATATTATAAAGCATTTGCAAAAACAAGGTGGAGAAGCGTATAATGTAGCAACGCAAATGGGAAAACGCAGTTCGGAATTATTTGAAGATCCCATCTGATTTTGATAGCAGAAGCGAAAAGAAATATTTAACATGAACTATTTTAAAAACAGGGCGCGGTTGTTTATAGTAGTTACAATCCTGATCAGTTGCCATGTCACCAAAAAAATACAAAAACAAATGCTTCCGGTTTTTGACATAGAGGGGCACCGGGGTTGCCGGGGATTAATGCCAGAAAATACGATTCCTGCAATGCTTAAAGCGATTGATATTGGAGTTACTACCCTGGAGATGGATGCGGTAATTACCAACGACAAACAAGTGATACTCTCTCACGAACCCTTTTTCAATCATGAAATAAGTACGTTGATGCCTGGTACTTATGCTCAATCAGAAATTACGATTGCGAATGAACGCTCCTGGAATATTTATAAAATGAATTACGAGGAGGTAAAGAATATTGATGTTGGCTCGAGAGTTCATCCTCGTTTTCCTCAGCAAGAAAAATTGTTTGTTTTTAAACCCAGGTTGATTGATGTAATTGATTCTGTTGAAAACTATTGTTTGCAAAAAAAGATTGCTTCTGTTTTTTATAATGTCGAAATCAAAACAAACCCTGCTACAGATGGTATTTTTCATCCCGCTCCAGAAGAATTTATCGATTTGTTGATGAAACTTATTCTGAAAAAAAGGATTCAGGATCGTGTGATCATTCAATCTTTTGATTACCGAACACTTAAGATACTACATCGGCGATATCCCGAAATGAAAACAGCAGCGCTGGTAGAAGACCATGATAAAAAATCGCTTGAAGAACATATTCGGGAATTAGGATTTGTTCCAACGATCTACAGCCCGCATTATTCATTGGTAAATGAATCCTTGCTCTTTGCATGCCATGCTAAACATATAAAACTAATTCCCTGGACGGTTAATGATTCCTTAACGATTGGGAAACTAAGAACAATGGGCGTAGATGGAATTATCAGCGATTATCCAAATCTTTTTCATTAAGTATTTTGATTTTTTTTATAAAGTAAACCCGGATACATGAATATTTCTTTACATGAAAAAATAGCAATCATAGGTGGCAGTACCCAGGGCATCGGATTGGCAATTGCGCATGAGCTTGCTGGTAATGG
>JBJXDV010000453.1:0-16757 GCA_046153465.1 Chitinophagaceae bacterium | reverse complement strand
GTGATAAAATAATATTCTCCACTTCGCCGATACCCGGCGTTATTAGTGTTGCCTTTTTCTTTTCAATATCCAATTTATACAAATGAATCCATCCATCCTTTTCCCAGGGAAAAACAAGTTGATTGTTTGCTGCCCACAACAAGCAATTGTCTGCCACCGGTAGATCATCTACAAATACTGATCCCTTTCCCGTGTCAGCTTTCCAAATTTCTTCTGCACTACCTGTTTCGGTATTTAATAACCGAATACTCCATGGGTTACCTGTACGCTGGGGCGTAAATGGAAAATCAGTTCGTACATTGGGGGTTCGGATATAGGCTATCCATTTCCCATCTTCACTCCATACCGGGTCGTGGTCGTGATCGACAGAAGGATCAGGAAATGAAATCGTTTTTGTTGCCAAATCATAAATTCCCATAAACGTATGATCACCTCTATTACTTGTAAATACTAATTTACTTCCATCATTATTCCATCGAATCATAGCCTGTCCACCTCTTGCTCTAATAATCTGTTGAGGTTTGATCGTAGTATCGCTCAGTGACGTAGTGTAAATTTGTCCGCTCATTAAATAAGCTACCGTTTTTCCATCAGGTGAAATTTTTGGATAAGAACCGGGTGCGATGCGTTGTAAATTATTACCATCGGTACCGATTACAAAAAGGCTTCTTCCTGTTTCTTTTTGCAATTGTGCCGGATTGGCGGCATATCCCTGGTTATTATTCGCATTTCCTCTTACAAAAACTATACGCTTACTATCCGGGGTAAAGAGCAGGCTATTGATTTCAATTCCGTCATCCCCGGCGAACGTGGTGATTTGTTTTGCTTGGTTGAAATCTGTTCCGTTAGCAACAAAAATATTCCTGCTGCCTTTATTATTAAATACCCAGGCAATAGTTTGTCCATCGGAACTTGCCACTAAATTAGTTGGAAAGGCCGGCGATAGTAAATTATCAATAGTTGGTTGTGAAAAGCAGGTGTTGCAGACGAGCAGTACAAACAGAAGGTATCGCATGGCAATGCTTTTAAAGGATGAAATATCTTTTCGAATATACTACTTCTGTTGATATGTATTTTTTTTGCTTTAACTATAAACAAAAAAATTTGGGGGCGTGATCTATTGAAAGATTTTTAGTCATTAAAATTTTCTAAAGAACTACGTTATGTGAAATAGTGTTCATTTTCAAACAACTTCAACAATTCTAAGGCGGTTCAGGATTGACGGGGTTATATAGGGTTGTGCTTCCTCCGCAAAATACATATCAATAAATCCTTTATTCTTAGCCTCAATTTTTCCTCGATGAATACAATGAAAATGATCTTTTACTAATTCGTAGGTGCTGCCACTGATGTTTACTTTTCCAATCTCTCCGCTGCTTTCCATCCGTGAAGCAGTATTTACCGTATCGCCCCAAATATCATACGCGAATTTTTTTATTCCAACAATTCCGGCAACAACGGGGCCCGAGTGAATACCGAGACGCAATTCGAAATAAGGTTGTCCCTTTTCAATTCTTTCCTGTTTGTTCCTTTCGATAAATTTCACCATCTCCAATCCTGCACACACCACATCATAAGGATGTGTTTTATTACTAACAGGTAATCCCCCCGCACACATATATGAATCTCCGATCGTTTTTATTTTTTCAATGCCATGCCTGGTTATGATTCGGTCAAACTCGCTGTAACAATAATTAATTTCAGCCACCAGTTCTTCAGGAGTAAGAATTTCGCTTGCCTGAGTAAAATTTTTGAAATCAGTAAACAATACACTTACCAGTTCCAATCGTTTTGTTTTTGCAGTACCTGTTGCTTTTAATTCTTCTGCAGTTTCTGCTGGCAAAATGTTTAGCAACAATTCATCGCTTCTCTTTTTTCCTTTATTGATACGATTACGTTGTGTAAAAAAAACGGTTGCGAATAAAAGCATGATTCCAAACCCTCCGATAAAACCATACTTTACTAATTTTTGTCTTTTTATTTCCTGCTGCTGTATTTCTTTATTCTTGTTTAATAAGCTGATCTCGCCTTCTTTTTTTTCGAGGTCAAAAGTAAACTGGAGTGTCCCGAGTTTCTTATCCGTATTGATATTGTAAATAGTATCCTTTACAGCAAGCAATAAGTTTTGGTATTTGAATGCGTTCGTAAAATCCGATTGTTGAGAATAAGATTCTGACAAACCATCGTAAGCATCTTTCATTTCTACAACAGCATTAAGCGGTATAGCTACTTCTACAGATTGTTTATAGGCTTTAATGGCCGAAGCAATATCTCCGCTTGCTTTATAAGCCTGCGCCAAGCCTACCAGCGATTGCGTTTGGTCGAGTTTTGTATCAAGCCTTTTAGAAATACCATAGGCTTTTGTATGAATTTGTATTGCCTCTTCAAACTTTTTCTGCCTGGTATTTACACGACCAATAATATTAAGTGCATAAGGCAAGTTCTCTGAACCTTCGTAAGCTTTCACAGACTGATTTAGATAGAAAAGCGCTGTGGAATCATTGCCAACTTTATAATACATCTCCCCTAAGTTCACTGTTGATGTTCCAATTAAGTATTGATCATTAATTGCAAGGCTTAATTTGTATGAACGTAAAAAATATTCAAGTGACTTATTAAATGTTGCTTTTTTATTTGAATACACACTCCCTATATTATTTAATGAAGTGAGAATCCGCAAAGTGTCACCAATGTCTTCAGCTATCTTAAGTGATTGCAAATGCAACTCCAGGGACTTTGCGTCATCGCCCTGGGCAAAATACACTGCACCCTGGTTACTCAACATATTCGCAATCCCTCTTTTATCGCCCGTTAATTTATATACTTCGATTGCCTGTTGCCAGGTTAAAACTGCTTCTTTATATTTTCCCTGGAGATAGTACCCAATACCCATATTTTTATAGGCCAGAGATATTCCAGCCTTGTAATCTATTTTTTCTGCCAATGATTTTGCAGAGGCAGCAATAGTAATTGAACTGTCGGGATTCGTATTAAACAGAGTTTTGCTAAGTGCATTCAACAGGTTCACGCGGCTGCTATCGTCGATGGTGGTTGAAAGTATTCTTTTAAGACTATCCACCTCGTTCGAAAAAGCATTGATAGAAAAACCTGCCAAAAAAATAGTATTCACTACAATAATCTGTAAGATTCTTTTTGTCATCAAATGGATCATTTACTCTTTAAATAATAAAAGCTCACGTAGGTAGTCAATAGTTTTATTAAAACAGCATTCAAAAATTCGGCAATAAACATTTTCGTTATTATCCTGAAAAAGGGAGGCTGAAAAAATCAACCTCCCATTGCTGCGTTCTTTTCCGCTTACAATTTAACCATTTTAATAATTTTACGCTGTTCTCCCTGTACTAGTTCTGCGAAATAAATTCCGGTTCTCCATTTTTCAGTACTTATTTTAAGTGTATTGTTAGCCGCTGTTTTACGAGCGTATACCACCTTGCCATCCGTATTAAGAATCCTCAACACAACCGGGTTGATATTGTCTTTTGCCCTTGTAGTTATGTCAAAGAAACTAACAAAAGGATTAGGAGAAACCATCACATCAAATGCTGGGATATCCAACGCCGTTGTAACACTCGTTTCAGTTATAGCAACAGACCCGGCAGCCGGAAGGTTATTACCCGGATTACTATTCGATGTAGTTGCACCAATGCGAAGGCAGAATGCATCCATTTTCACATAATCGCAACTGATAGAACTCTGCACCCGCGCCTTTGCAGTACCAGCCGGTGCTGTAGCTGTTATAGTAAAATATGAAAGTTGCCCAAAGCTTAGATCCACATTTTGAGTTACCGTTACATCTGTCTGGCTTAAAACGGCACCCGACGCATTTCTGAATATTAAACTAACCTTCGGGTTGCATAATAATCCCGGTGTATGTGTTCCGGCAAATCCACTAAATGTCAACGTGATTCCAGCAGAAGTCGTTACATCCTGGTAAACAACAGAATTTTTATTATTTGAATTATTAAAACCATTCTTCGTTCCGCAGGCAACATAACCGGTGCCGGAGGATACTGAACCACCCGTTGCCGTCCAACCTGTTGTTCCATTCTCAAAACTACCATTGGTTAATAAATTACCGGCAGTATTTATGCAATTGCAATCGGGTAACAATCCAAAATCGTAAGAGCTATTGGTATTTGAACCGGGTGCATCAGGTTCGCCTCCTATAGATAATGTAATGGCCAATCCCCTTACTTCATTACCCACCTGCACCGAACCATTGTCATCAAGGTTCGTATTGTTATCCGGATCGCTGGCGTTTACACTACTACTTACATAACCATTAGGAATAACTGCACCAACGATATAGTTACCAGGTGCCAGGTTAGTAAAGAAATAATAGCCTAACACATCTGTTGTTACCGTTGCTATAGAGGCGCCGTCAGCAATATTATTATTGTCGTTATCCCTATAGAGCCTCATGGTAATATTCCTTATGCCATTTTCGCTATTACTGTTAATGCCATTGTTATCTGTATCATACCAAACTCTGTTACCCAACGCTAATATCGAAGGAACAAACCCTGCATCGACAGTATTGTTCGACTGGTTCAATCCAAGAACAATACCTGTTACTGTTCCATTTATAGGGTCGCTATCGTTGGTGTCATCGGTACCTATGTTACCAGGTGCAGGACTGAACCCTGCAGGTGTGATAAAGGAAACACCATAAGTTCCCGGCACCAGGTTGTTGAAACTATATCCACCATTGTTGTTCGTAGTGGTACTCGCCAGTACTCCTCCGGTACTATTTAATAAGCGAACCGTTACTCCTGCCATACCCGGCTCGTTTCCACCCTGAATACCATTTCCATTATTATCTCTGAAAACGAAGTTTCCGATCGATGAACAGTTTGTAGCGGCCGTTACAACTACACTTGCTACCGGTGATATACATCCGCCAGAATTTCTAGCAGTCAAACTATACGTTCCAGGCGCAATACCAGCAAACACACCTGTTGTATTTGTATAAGTGGTGCCGTTGATACTAAATGTCAATCCAGTTTTTGATGACGTAACTGTTATTGTTCCAGAAGTTAATGAACAGGTAGGCTGAGTTACAGAAGCGGTCGGTGCAGTCGGTGATGATTTCGGAGCAGCTATTACAATAGCTAACGCACTGGTACATCCGTTTATAGTTGTTGATACTGTGTAATTCCCGGCTGTACTCACTGTAATAGATGGCGTTGTTGCACCGGTGCTCCATAGTAAAGCGCCGGTAGCAGTTGTTGAAAGTATTGAACTTCCACAATTATTCACCACAATTACGGGAGGCGCTGACGCAGGACCAGCTACTGTTAATATTCCATTTTGGTAAACTGGGAAATAGTTTGGTACTGCCTCTTTCTGAACCAATGCAGAAGGAACAATCTTGTAAATTCCTGCGGTAAGATTACCCGTGCCTGCATTTGTATTTGAATTTGTAAGTACTGTAAACACTGGGCCAGATGCTACCACATTACTGTCGGCATCTTCATATTGATAGATGGCATTGAAACTGGAGTAAGGAGGCTGCGTGCCATTGCAATTGGCAACGGTATCTCTTGCTTTTACAATAAGTGTATCCGGTACGATGGTGAGGTTACCCAAACCATAGATAATATCAAAATTCTCGGATATTAAAACCCCCGGAGCAATCAGCCATGTACCAACTTCATATCCTGAAATCATATTCATACTCTGGAAACCTGATAAAGAATCTGTACTTCCATAAACATCCAGTGAATCCACAATCAGCAATACATTTTCGTTTGTTTCATTATTAAAGCTGTTGCTGTTTACAGCCTGCTTGGTGTTAACAGCCTGTTTGGTGTTTACCACTTGCTGTCCGTTTACAGAAGCGCTGCCATTAACAGCTTGCTTGGTGTTGATAGCGGCATTGGAATTTACAGCCTGTTTGGTGTTTACTGCCTGCTTGGTGTTCCGTAAAATGCCATTGGCTGAATCAATCTGATAATCAAATATTGATTCGGGAGCAAGAAGAACAAAAGTTGAAGTATCAGATACAATTCCGTTTACAGCCTGCTTGGTGTTTACTGCCTGTTTGGTGTTCAGTGCCGTATTGCCAGTTGCCATAAAGCTCATATTCAGGAAATCGGAAGCATCCAGGAATACTCCATTTACAGCCTGTTTGGTATTCACTAAAATCACCGTATTAGACATAGTTGCCTGGTGCGTACTGTTCAATGAATCTATGAAAGAAGCCTGCTCTCCCGGATCTACTAACGATGAATTATAGGTGTAGTTAAACTTCAACTGTTTTCCGCTAATGGCCCTGCCATAAGCTATCGTGGTATCACGTGGAGTGATGGTAATGGGCATTCGCTCAATCGTTAAAATACCGTCTACAAAATTATAATTATATAATGCAGATAAAACAATCGAAGCAGGAAGCGTAAGATCAGTTACTGAAGAAGAAGCCCGTCTGTAATACAAACCAATATTGCTCTGGCTGTTTGCAGACGAAGAATAGGTAACATCCGTTAATCCAAGATCGGCGAGTGTTAACCCGGTTGTAGCTAAAGGTTGGCCATTTACCTTTACATCTATTGAATAAGCTGGAATTTTCTCTCCGAATTTCTTTACTGCATTGTTCACCGTTACCGTTACATTAGAAGGATTAGTTCCAAAGAAATACAAAGAATCGCTGGCACCGCCATCCAAACCATTGGTTGTTATACCGGGATTATATACCCTAAGCGGAGGATTGCCAACAAATGCAGGGATATTAGCCGTAAGTTGTTTTCCATTATTGCTTATTACTGCAGGTATGGTGTCGTAACGGAAAATAACCGATGCATTGTTGGAGAAATATTCGCCTTGAATTGTTACTGCAACAGGATTAACACCAGGTGTAAACGCTGAATCTACCAGGCGCATACTATCAACCAACGGTGTCGGGCTAGAGAATGTTTTTAATGCTTTATCAGCCTGCACAAATCCATATCCTGTATTCACATCATAGCCTGGGATATCCATGTCAATAGCGCTGGTTTGTAACAGTGACTTCATTTGAGCACCATTAAATGATTCTCCATTAAAATATTTCTTCTTGGCTTCTATCGCCAACGCTGCTACTGCCGCCGCATGTGGTGCTGCTGCCGATGTACCAAAGAAATTAGGGAAAGGATCGTTGTCAATATTTACACCGCCAAAATTAACGGTGGTATTTACGCCATTAGGAGCAGTAATATCTGGCTTAAAACGATTGTTTCCATCTATCAGCGTTCCTCCCCTGGAAGAGAAAGAAGCTACCGAAGGTATGTTTCCAAACTCGGGTGTATTGGTGTACAATACAGCACCTACAGTAATAGCACCAGCCGCGTTTGCTTGTCCGATTACCGTTGAAGTACCCTGGGTATTGTTGACAATAGAACCCTCACCTCTGAATATTATGTACTTAAATCGTACGCTTCCGGTACCTGCCTTTCGGGTAATAATAATATTTGCATCCACTTCTTTCTCCACTACAAATGGCATTACCTCAAATGGATCGCCCATCCGATTATTTCGGTTGAAACCAAACAGGCTACTGTCGCCGCTGGAATTTACAAGAAATATATCAAGATCATTAACAGCGCCTGTTGCTACACCATCAACACCTGTTACAGAATAAAACTTATCATCCCATTGCATTACAATAGTGTAGGTACCTTTTGGCAATCTTATGGACTGATAAACATTAGAGCCTCCAAAATTGTGGGCCTGGTTTGCAGATGCGAATCTTGAAGGAGGAGCCATTGGACTGAAAACAGCTTCATACGATTTAATACCGAAGTTACCTGCAGAAGTAAAGTAATTCACGCCGGATGCAGTAACCTCATCAACTGCTTTGGCAATAAGACCATCGCTGAAGAATGGCTCTGTTATATAAGTAATATCATCCACAATCACTTTGCAACCGGAGTCTCTCAGTGTCTTTATTCCATCAGCCATATTACCAGCACTGATAAAGCCGGAATGGAAATACAATTGTGCATCAGGAGCCACGTCATGTACAATCTGCATCATGGCACGTCCTTCATCAGTAGCCCTTCCATAGGGATACTCTGCTGATACTCTCACAGGTAATTTATATACCGGGTTATTTAGCCCTGGTAGATCACCGTTAGTTACATCCAATTGCGCCGGGTTACCGAATTTGGTGTTATAGCTATCAGACATCACACCTACCTTAACTCCTTTTCCGGAAACTTTCCAGGCTTCTTTTGCCTTATCACTTCGCATTGCCTTATCTCCCTGCGAGGTAGTTAGTCCGGTAAGACCACTTGTTATTGGGGTAAAATAGGGCCTTGCATAGTTGATTAACTGCGGAAGCATATTTAATCTCGGTAAGTTGCGTATTGGTATAAAGCCCGTGATAATAAGTGTTGAATCTCCATTGTCAACAAAGTCGCGCATTCCATAGGTGGGTGTACTAAGCAGGTTAAGCGTTGCAGTATAGTTACCATCCATAACGATCACTTCAACCAAAATCAATGTATCGTTGGTAAGGGTATCTTTTTTAAAGTTGAAGATGTTATTGGCAAATGTTGTATCTGCCAGTGATCCCGGAAACTGGTAGAGCTGTGTTAGTTCAGATCCAATGAGACTATCTGTTATTCCTGTTACCGGTGGCTTATAATAAGGAATGATACAGTTGGTAAGCCGCACCGTTAATGTAGCAGTAGCAGTACAGCCGGTTGCATCCGTAACGGTATAGTTATAGGTTCCGGCAGAAAGGTTGGTAGTAGGACTGCCTCCGAAAGTATATGGAGCAGTACCGCCACTAGCGATCAACGTTACAGACCCGGTTGTTTGTCCGCTTTCATTACAAACAATCAACGTATCGCTGGAAGAAGTGGTGAGTGTTACATTACAGCATACAGTTCCTGAAACAACTCCGCCTGGGGCAACCCAGTTAGAACCTGATCCGCTAAGTGCAAAATTGAACATTGTGCCATTGTTGCTGAATCCGCTTTCATCCAAGAGTGAGGTGACCAAAGGATTGTTTCCGGATGCAATTCCCTGGTTGCCGGGATAGTAAGCTTCCAGATTCAGGTAATTGGGTGTTGGCAGCTCACAATTCATTGATGCCTGAATTTCAGCTTCTGTTCTTACAACACCCCAAATCCTCAATTCATCAATGTTGCCATCGAACTTATTACTATTAAAAGTCTCACCATAGGATGCATCACCAATATATAAATTATCATCGCCGCCATAACCAATGAATCCGACATTGGCTGTATTCTGGCCTACCAAAACACCATCCCTGTACACTTTTTTCGCTTTGGTTACATCGTCATACGTACAGGCCCAATGGTGCCAGTTACCGTCATTTATAAATGGAACATAGAGGTCATCATTATAAAAATTAAAGATGAAATCATTACCTGATGTAAACCCGATATGTAATGCAGTATTGTTTGCCGGAAGTCCGGGATCCCCCTGACCAAATGCAATATCATAGGTATTGGTGGTATTCCGCTTCAACCACATTTCTACAGAGAATGATCTGTTTGCAAGGTTGACATTTGAATTGGAAACAACCACTCGGTCATCAACACCGTCAAAGTTTAATGCAGCACCGGGTGCGTTTAGTGGGCAGATTAAACTATAAGTAGCCGTAGCATCTTTACCTGAATTCCAGTTGGTATTCATGTAGGCAACATTATCAACTTTTATACAAGTTAACGCTGGATTGTTTGTTGCGACAAAAGTAGTAAGATTAGCGTTATTGCCATTTTGAATATTCAAACTGGTTAATGCATTGTCAGAACAATGGAAAGAGGTAAGCAAACTATTTGCACTTACATCTAAAGTTGTAATATTATTGTTGTAACAAAAAAACGTTGTCAAATTAGGATAGCCAGATACATTTAAAGAGGTTAAATTATTTTGCTGACACTGCAAACCTGTAAGTGTATTTGTGGCAGGAAGACTTAAACCAGTTAATTGATTATTGGAACAGCTTAATGTGACTAAATCTGTATAGGGGGTAAGGTTTAGGGTACCGGTTAAAGCATTTGAAAAAATTAAAATTGTAGTCAGTGCTGTGTTACCGGTAAGGGTTAAATTACTAATGTTATTAAGTCCACAATTTAAAAATTGTAAATTAGCATTTGAAGCAAGATTTAGCGTTGTTAAATTATTATTACCACAACTTAAATTTAGCAAATTGATATTTGCAGAAACATTAAGCGTTGTTAGATTATTGCTACTACAATCTAAACCCGCCAACAAAGGAAAAGCCTCAATACCTGTTAAATTAGTAATACCTAATCCACTAACATTAATAGCACCATTAAAAGCTGCCGCTTCCGTACATTGTATTTCTCCATCAGCATTGGTATTAATAGCTGCGTTGGCTAGCAAAGCCGTTTTAAAAGCAGCATCAGGAATATTTACCGTACATACAACTTCCCCAACTTGAAAATCGCCTAAACCTGATAAAGGTGTAGCACTTACGGTGGTTGAATTTTGAAAAGTAGTAACAGGATACGTCCAACTACCGCCATTAAATCTACCTGCTTTAAAGTTTGCAGGAGTTGTACCTGCATCTGCATCAGCAACTGGCCATGTAAAAGTTGTTGATGCATTGATAAAAACCATTCCATTATTTACAATACTCCAATATCTGTTTACTGTTTTGTTTGCTATAAAATTAGAAGTGCCAATATTTGGATGGTCGGTATTTGTTGTAGAAACTGTTATACTTCCTGTAGTAGAAGCTCCGGCTAATGTTACTGTAACCGGTGCATAACCACCAGCATCTCCTACTAAAAAATTCTTAGTACTATTACCTGTTGCACACTGCATTTCTAAATTACCATTTACATAATAATTTGTTAGTGTAAGGTTTTGTACAATGGCATTGCTTGTAAGAATAACTTTATTAGCTCCCGTTACCAAATTTCCAAAATCAAATTGCAAAGCATTGGTAATTGTTTGATTGCCGGCTAAAAAACAATTTCCATTATTTGCTGTTTTTAGAATATAAATAGTACCTACACCACTAATAGTTGTACTAGCCACATCGGGCCTTGGGTTAAATGTTGCATTAATAGTACCATTATTAACAACGGTTAACCCTCTATATGCCATGGCAGAACTCAATCCTTCAATTAAAGCACCACTAGTTACATTTAGCAAATGATCATTAGCCCATACCGTTGCGGAAAAACTATTCAGCTCCAAATCTGTACCTGCACCATTATTTATAGTAAGTGTAGAGCCTGCACTGTTTGGTTGTATGGTAGCACCATTTTCTATTATGGTTTGGTCAATAGTTAAGTCGCCATTTATTCGCACATAAGTGGGGCTTCTTACAGTTATTACACCATCATTAAAATCTGGTGCTACTATCGCTGGCACCCAAGCTGCGCCATCAAATCTTTCCCAAGTACTTGCATCGCCCCAAAAAACGGTAACGGGTAAGCCTCCATTTATGATACTTCTATAATCGCCTGCTGTTTGTGCACTGGCGGAACCGGCACTAATACCTAACAAGCCGATAAATAAACTAAACAGTGCGATTGAAATTTTCCTGCATTTTTCACCATAGAAATTAGCAGGTATTTTTTTTGAAATACGGTGTTGAATTGTCAAGGGGTGCATACTAACTAGGTTTAAGGAATGATGTAACGTGAACTTGAATTGATTTTCCCTGTGGTTTGGAGCAGGTATTTCAGGAATTGGATTAACAAAGAGACCACGTAGCTTTTTGTGATGAATCAATTGTTTGATTAATCACTCTTAAAAATACTTCCCCATCGCCTCAAAAAGGGCCAGGTAAGGACGAAAAGGGCGATCTATTGTGCAGATAGGGGTAATTTATTACCGGAGTAAACCGATAAAACGAAGCAACAAGAACCAACACGTTTTAAATAATTCCTGGAAATTAACTGGCTTTAAATGGGAGTTTGACTAATGAAGCAAAACAGCTAATAACAAAACGAGATTCGCAATGAATATAGGTGAAAGGGCGTTCATCCAATTAGATTTTTTGATCTCTCAAAAAATCTACTGTGAACTCCGGGCCATCACTACTATTTATAATGCATCGCCCTGACTTTCAACACCGATATTATTTTGTTTTCAACGCTTCCCAATTCTGTTTGTTATTGATTCGCTTAGTTCTTGAAAAATATAAAAGGCCAAAGAATATCTGCAGTTGTTTGGCAATCTCCTTGATCATTGCTGCTATTAAAGCGAAAAAAAGTCCGTGGCACAAACAGTACTTGCAGAAAGAGTTAGCGTAACAAAAAACGATCTCCTTTTTATTTTTACAGATGAATTTAAAAAATAAAAGGAGTGATGCTATCACTCCTCCGAAGGTTTAATGGTTATGATTGCTGATTGCGTTTTATAAGGCGATTTTTTATATCATTTTTTATATTCACAATTGTTTAATTGTTTATTTCGAACTCAAATCTTTCCGCAAGAAAAGCAGCTCACTCCAATTGTCTTGTATATATTCAGCAGCATCTTTAAGGTATTGGGCATAAGCGCCTTCGCCGTTTACAGCGTCATAAGTTTCTCTAAATGGTTTACGAAAACCTGGAGCCCTTTCTTTTAAGCCTTGCTTATATCTTGTAACAAGCGTGTATTGCGCCCGGCCGGAAGAACTAGCTGAGTATACTGCAACTGTTACACCAACAGAAGCCCAGTTTTTTTTCAATTTCTTTATCATATCTACCACATGATCGCCCTGGCCTATTTTGGGATATACATGGGCAATATTGATTTTATCAGAAAAATCGCCCATTGCAACGGTGCTTAATGAATCCACATAAACGGAATAGCCAGAAGATTGCCTGTCGGTTAAATAGATCGTTACGTTTTTAGTCCAATCTAACTTATGCTCTGCGCCTAAATCCCCCCTTGTATCTTCGGCCTCCCAACTTGTAGGGCCTTCAGAAATGTGAAAGCCACCTGCATCGGGGCCAGATTGAATCGCAAACACCCTCCAGTGTGCATCACCGGTATGATACTTTTGTGCATGTGTGGCCATCGCTTTTTCAAACTCCAATACTTTATCCATTTTAGGAAATACCCGGTGTGTAGAAATTACATTTTTGGTTTGGCTACTACTGATTAAAGGAATCAGCATCAATAGCAGACTAAACATCTTACTCTTGAATCGGAAATGAATGTTCATGTTAGTTTTAGTTTAATGGTAAAGAAATTTTTTATCTAAATTTTATCCTTGAAATGGGTAGTATAGTCTCCTGCATTTAATAAATAAATGTCTATTTTTTTGACTTTAATTCTTCAAGCATATTTTTTCCTGATGCTTTTATGATTACGCTCCTGTCATAGTAAGTAGTGTATCGGTCAATTTTTTTATCGGCATTAAAATGAACAGAAAAATTCATTCGAAGAGCAACTGGTTTTCCACTCATTATCATTTTATTGGAGAAATAAGAAGTTACCACATTTCCCATCAAAGCACCACCTTTTGGCTGGGCTATAACGTTAATAGGTATGTGATTAAATTCGCTCATCGTCATCGATTCAATGCCAGACTTTTCTTTCCATTTTTTCCACCATCCTACCACGGCAGCTTTACCCTCCAGCTTGGTGCGGGTATCCACATCACCATCCGGGAAACTATAAACTACATTGTCTGCCAGCATTTCAGCCCATGCATCAAATTCGAATTTAGATAAATGGGTTAGTGCTTTTTCACTTAACACTGCATACTCGATAGGGGCAATCGTGAAATTAGGATTGGTAACGGCTGCTGCAACGGTTGCTGTAGCGGCGTCTGTTTTGACTGCTGTTTCTTCTTTAGCGGGTGCTGTATTACTGCAACTCAACGCAACGGTTGCTGTAACTATGATTGCCAAAAAAGAAATAAGAGGAATCTTTTTCATTGTTAAGATTTAATGGTAAAAATAAATTGTATAAAATCTGTACGCATGGCAAGTTAATACCAGCAACAATTAAACACCCACTAAACATAAATAATCATTGGAATGAAAAAGCGAAAGAAGGGATGAGCAGCGACTAAAATTGTCCGAACACTAGCTTTTTATTATCAGGAAAGTTTACTACCCAAATCTTTTCGTTGTTTGAAAAACATAATTCTGTTAGTAATCGTACTTCTTTATATTGGAGATGTAGCTAAAGAAATTTTTAAGCTGCCTTGGCTGGCTTAAATACAAAATAAACACTGGTGCCATTCTTTACTTCTTCGCGAATGGTTCCACTCAATTGTTGTGTTAGCAATGCAACGAGCTGTCCCCCGAAACCGGTTCCCTTGGTAACACTACTTTTTCCAACGCCATTGTCAGAAACTTCAAGTAGTAATACGCCGTCTTTTTGCTTTTCAAGTTTAATGCGAACTTTTCCCAATTGCCCTTCAGGAAACGCATATTTGAGTGTGTTGGTCAGCAATTCATTTACGATAAGACCTAAGGGAACGGCAGTATCAATATCCACATCTAACGCATCCATTGCGCAATCAATTGACACACGCTTTTCAGCACCAAAAGAATCAAGTATACTTTCACTCAGATTAATAAAATAATCTTTCATTTCGATAGCTCCAAGATTGCTGCCCTGATATAGTTTTTGATGTACGATGCCGATAGATTGGACTCTGTTTTGACCTTCCAACATCGCATCTTTAGTATTTGGGTCATCAATTTGGGAGGATTGCAATGCCAGCAAACTACTTACCACTTCCAAATTATTTTTTACCCGATGATGAATTTCTTTGAGTAATAATTCATTCTCGGCATTTTTTGCGAGCAGTAATTTATTAACCCTGGCACGCGCCCGATTACTACGATACCCGAAAAAAAGAAACCCTGCTAATAAAACTACCAATCCGGCGCTGAGCCATTGTATAATTTTTTGTTGCGAAATTTGCTTTTGCTGCAATAGAATAGTAGCATCCTTCTTCTGTGTTTCGTATTTAGTAAGCATGGCCGACATAGCTCTATCGCTTTCTATGGATGCCACGCTATCTCTCATCTTGCGAGCTTTTTTTTGAAAGTCTAACGCCAATGGAAAGTTGTTAAGTTTTTCGTATGTAGTACTTATATGCTCATAGCTTTCTGTTAGGTTGGTCAGGTCTCCACTTTTTTCCTGCAACTGCGCAGCTTCAAGTTGGTACTTCAATGCTTCTTCATAATTTTTCATGATTAGATTTACTTCTCCCAGATTTGCTGTGACTCCAGCAATTGCATTGGCATAATTTGATTGCTTTGCTAATTTAAAAGCTTCCTGATAGGCTGCCAATGCATCTTTATATCTCCCAAGCCGCTTAAGTGCATTGCCTTTATTATTCGTAAAATCGCTAAGGTATATTCCATCAAATCCAAATGATTTAGCAAGTGAAAGCGCTTTATCAAAATAATCGAGCGCTGCACTATGTTTGTGCAACGCAATATTTGCTGATCCGGCCGCGGTGTAACCGTACACCAACTCCTCCTTTAACGCATACTTTTCACAAACAGCAATTGTTTTGTTGGCATAGTCT
Source organism: Chitinophagaceae bacterium (assembly GCA_046153465.1). GTDB lineage: Bacteria > Bacteroidota > Bacteroidia > Chitinophagales > Chitinophagaceae > Endoryza. Next base: position 1,264 of record JBJXDV010000453.1, on the reverse strand, counting down.
AGTGCACCCTCGTACTTACCCTGCTGGTATAAATCTTCTGACAGCCTGGAGTAAGCGCCGGCAATACCCAATTTATCGTCTATTGCCTCCATCAACTTCAATGCATTAAGATCGGCATCCATCGCTTTGTCGGTATCGCCTCGCTTTTTATGTACCCATCCTATTTTAAACCAGGTACTCGCTTTTCCCTTTTTATTATCAACTAACGCATAACCTTCCATAGCCTTCGCCAAGTAAAATGAGGCAGAATCTAATTCCAGCAGGTTTGCATGCATTCTTCCCTGCGCTTCATAAAATTTTGGTTGCCAGCTTTTATCTTTCACTTTATCTGCAAATGCCACGGCTTGTCTTGCATACACCAACCCCAGGTTAAGATCTGTTCTACTAGAAACTCCTATCATTTGATTTAATAGTTCCAGTTTTTTTTCTGTTATTTTCTCGAGATCGAAAACCTTTGTCAGGCTGTCAAGCGCGTTCGTTTGCCCAACACCATTTTGCGTAATAAGCAAAAACAGAAAAAATATTTTTTTCATCAACCAATAATTTAAGATACCCTGTACACTATTACATTGCAATGCTAATATTTATACGAACATTTTTTATTTATCATTTATATTATCTCCTATCACAGTTTTTGAATTCGTTGCGATAAATTTTCTTTAAAGCCACTGCTTATAGGAATACTCTTTTCTGCAATATTTACATGATCGTCGGAAACTTCATCAATATGTGATAGATTAACAATATAGGAACGATGTGTCCGCTGAAAAAGTTGCAGCGATAGCTTTTCTTCAATCGTTTTAAGGGTAATGGACAATAGGTATTCCTTTCCTTTTGTAAAAATACGGCTGTAGTTTCGGTCGGCTTCGATGTACAAAATGTCTGATATCATAATTTTTACCATCTTCTCTTTATGCCGCACAAAAATTCGGTCGTCTAAAATAAGTGGATGTTCATCGCCGGCACCAGTTTTGGGAACATTACCTGTTTGATTTTCTGCCATTCGACTAATAGTTAGTTCGATCGCCCGCTGTAAATCCAATTGTTTGTAAGGCTTTGAAATAAAGGCCGCTGGCCTGGTGGATTTTGCCCGGTTAAACGTGGCTTCATCTGCATTGGCAGTAAGATAGATAATAGGAATATTGTGCTTAAGCTGTATTTCCGCAGCAGTTTCTATACCATCAAGTTTCCCTTTTAGGTTAATATCAATCAATAAAATATCAGGCATATTTTCTTGTACATGCAAAATCGCTTCTTCACCGCG
>JBJXDV010000452.1:0-12063 GCA_046153465.1 Chitinophagaceae bacterium | reverse complement strand
ATATATGTTGCAGTATGAGAAATTGTTAAATCAACTAACGCTTAAAGATATTCAACAGGCAGCAAAAATATTTTTGGGTGGAAAAAATAAATTTACCGCGGTATTAATGCCTGAAAAAATTGTAAAGGAGGGGGGAGAAAAGAAAAAAGCGTTTTAAAGAATTAATTGTTAAAACCTTCATGCACGGTTTATTAAAACGTCCGATTTTTTTGATTAATTGAATGCAAAAATAATTGCTTTATTATAAAAGTGTAGTGTATTCCATTATGTAGCACAAGATCAAAAGGCTATAAAAATAATTTAGTATAGGGTAAAATTTTTTTGGGTTGAAAGAACAATCGTTTACTTGCGCTTCCTGTGTACCGATGGTATTACAATAACCTTAATGGTATGTTTTTTGCGTTAACAGCTTTTGTAAAAGGTAACCGGTTCTCCTTTTTCTAATAATAATTCTAACTCTTTGGCCGCTTTTGTAATGGATAACCCTCCGAGATTGGTACAACGTAAGGTATGATGAATTTGATCTCCTACTGCTTTCATGGTTTCAATAACTTCATCTAACGGTATCAGTTGTTCGTAATTAGACAGGGCCATGTTTGCACAGGAAATAGCATTGGTGGCAGCCATTACATTTCTTCCTAAACAAGGCGCTTCCACCCGGTTACCAATTGGATCGCAAATAATACCCAATGAATTTTGCAAGGCCAAGGAAGCGGCAGCGATAGATTGTTTCAGCGTTCCTCCTTTCATACCAACAATGGCGGCAGCAGCCATTCCACCACCTGAACCCGTTTCAGCCATACAACCACCTACCTCAGCAGCAAAGGTGGCATGGGCCGCTATAAATACGCCAATTAATCCGGCAACCAACATTGCTTTTATAATTTCTTCTTCGGAAAGTTTCAAAGAGTGTGCGGTCCCAAATAGTGCCCCCGGTAATGCGCCGCAACTTCCAGCAGTAGGAGCAGCTACAATTACCCCCATTGAACTCTTAACTTCCATCATGGCAGATACATACATTATGATACGGTTATTGGCATCGCCACCTACTAATTGATCAGCGTCTAATTTTTTCTTAAACTGTACCGATTGACTTCCTAATATTCTATCTGCATAGGTGGTGCCTTTCAATCCAAGTTCAATAGCATTTCCCATAATATGAATGATGCCGCGCATTTTTTCAAATACTTCCTCAGCAGTAATATTACCCCGCATACTTTCATAATCTACCGCGAGTTCCCAAAGCGATTTGTTTTTATCTTTATTATATTCCAGCATTTCATTGCAGGTAATAAAGGGAACGCTCAGACTTTTTCTTGCCATTACAGGCAATACGGGTTTCAGGCATTTGATAGATAAGACACCATCCATCACTGAAAGCTCATCACAAATAGATTCGGATAGGGGTTGCTGTGATTTAATTTCTATAAAAGTTACAGTGCCTTTATGTAGTTGGACATCATCAAAGGAAACAGAAGCTTTCAAAAAATCCATTATTCTTTCTGGCTCTTTGCAATAAACCAAGGTCTCCACATAATCTCCGGCCATAGAAACGGTAACCCCATCAATAGCAATAACCTCAATCATACCTCCACCGGTAGAAATAGCAACCAACTCTCTTGTTTCTTTTTGATTGTGTAAAGTTATTTTATAGGTATTTGGATGAACGCCGCCTATATCGCATATATTAATTGTTACATTAATTCCGGCCGTTACCAGGTATTTTTCCGAATCTGGTAATCGTTCATCATAGGCCTCCCACCCAAGAAAGCCTCCAAATAATCCCATATCCGAGCCCTGCCCTTTATGTGTAGTGGCTAACGATCCATTTGGATCGAATTCAATAAGAATGTCTTTTATATTTTCATCCATCAGGTCGCGGCACAAACGCGCAATACGTAAGGATGCCGCGCAATGCGAACTGGAAGGCCCACGCATCACCGGGCCAATAACATCATTGAAAATACTTGGATAGGTACTCATGGTCGTATTGTTACTTATTTTTCTCCCTGTTAAGGTACAATTTATTTATTTAGTATGGCAGAGCAACGAAACTCATTGAAAACGGAATCGTTAATTGATAGAGCATTGCTTGTTTTCCAGTCAGCTATGTCCTTGAATAGCACTTTTAGTGTTCCTTTCAAATTCTTTCCTGCCATATTCAAAGTTTGCACTATAAAAGCTAAACAAATTGCTTTCTTTTGTTGATACATAACAACACATCAACAGCTACCAATGAAAATAGCCTTCAGTATTTTATTACTTATTACCACTGGCTTTAGCTCTTATTCGCAAAATAACCTGGACAGCCTGCATCCTTTATTTAGAGGAGATATTAACGGAGATCTGATCAGGAAGTCTTTTTTCTTTTCCTATACGCACTCGCCGAGGCCTGATAAAAAGAATCTTGAAAAACTAATTAATCCTGAAATAATACTTAGCATTTTTTCTTCCAATAAACTATCCATCACCAAACAATTGGCTCATGAAAAATTACCCGCACTCAAAAATTTTAAACAGCAGCTTTCGGAGCGAATAGAAATACCAGAAGGCGGATATACTTCCTCCTATCCAATACCAGTGTTCGATTCTTCAGGTATTATTGTTACAGCCCACGGAATCAATAAACAGAATGCCGCAAATTACGAATTCAGGGTGATGGAAAATATATCAAATGAAATCATACCCTGGCGTAGTATTTCGCTTTTCTGCCAATCTTATTTATTAACCTATAAATGGGATGGCACCGAAGAAACAGAAATGGCTTATCTCGGAGAATTTAAAACGTCTTTTGGTAATGGGTTAACATTTGAAATTAGAAAAAAGAATAGATTAGCGGCTTTGTTTCCTAAACTGCCTATTGAAAAAGATAGTAATGAATCAATAAAAAATTTGTTTACCATATCAGCTGTTTGGATAAACAGGGCGCCAGAAGTATTAGGTGTTTTTACAAGTAATAATATGGAATCGTTTTTAGAAGTGTTTAAAAGGCAATGGCAGTATGATAGTAAGATTCAACAATCAAGCGTGGAAAGACTCACAAAAGACAGCTTCCTGGTTCAAGCAAAACAATTTAAGGCGGCGGAGAATAATCTTATTTTTTATTTAGATGATAAAATAAAATCAAAGGATATAATAGAGTATAATCTTGTAAGAAACAACAAAAGCAGCGGTTGGAAGGCAAATGATTTTGATTTGAATCTTATATGGTTAAAAAATTTATCGCCTGGTAAGTATAGTTTACAGATGCGGTATAGTATTCAGCGCCATAATATTTCATCGTATGATTTTACGGTGGAAGCTTCCTGGCACCAAACAATGGCTTATAAATTGATAATTTCCTTACTTGGATTATCACTGATAGGTTTTTTTATTCTTCTTTTCAGAAATTGGAAAGCAAAACAACAGGCAGTGTTTCAGCAATTGCAAAAACAACAAACAGAAACTGAATTAAAATCTATTCGTTCGCAGTTCAATCCGCATTTTGTTTTTAATGCCCTTAATTCCATTCAGGGGTTGATTACAAAAAATGATTTGAACGGCGCTAACCGGTATTTATCGGAGTTCAGTACACTTTTACGCGATTCATTGAAAGGGACCAGTAATGAGATGATAAGTTTATTTACTGAAATTAAAATGCTGGATAGTTATTTAAAACTGGAACAACTCAGATTTGGCTTTAGCTATTCGATAAAGGTGGATGAAACTATTAACAGCAATTCAGTGGAAGTGCCTGCGCTTTTATTACAGCCCTTGGTAGAAAATGCAATAAAGCATGGTATCGCTTCATTGTATGAAAAAGGGAATCTCTATATTTATTTTAAAAGATCAGGAAATAATATGTTGGTAGAGATTTTGGATAATGGAAAGGGCTTTAATCCTCTTTCCGCAACCGATGGTTATGGATTAAAACTAACGGAAGAAAGAATTCGATTGCAAAATGCTATTAACAAAGACCAGCCAATTGAACTTTCTTTTCGCAGCTCAGGGGAAGGGACTATCCTGCATTTACTTTTCAAAAACTGGTTAGCATGATCCGTGCAGTTATCATTGATGATGAAAAAAATAATATTGATAACCTTGAAGGGTTGCTGCTAACGCATTGTCCACTTGTAAAAGTTGTTGCTGTAGGCCTGAACGCAGATCAAGGCAAGGAAATAATTTCTATTCATCAACCCGAACTTGTATTCCTTGATATACATATGCCAGGCAAAAGTGGCTTTGATTTATTACGAGAACTTCCCGAGCGCCATTTCGAAATTATTTTCGTTACGGCCTTTGATCAATATGGTATACAGGCAGTGAAATTTTCTGCCATTGACTATTTACTAAAACCTTTAGATATTGAAGAATTGAAAACAGCCGTGAATAAAGCTACCCTTAAAAGTAACCGTGAAAAAAAGAATATTCAACTCGAAAATTTATTGGAGTTAGTACAGCAACGTGAATCTAAAAGTGAACACCGGTTGGCCCTGGCTACAGCAAAGGAAACTCGATTAATAAATCCCGATCAGATTATTCGATGCGAGTCAACGAATGCCTACACGAGTTTTTATTTAACCGGAGGCGAAAAGATAATGGTATCGAAACCTATTTTTGAATATGAGGAATTATTAAAAGATTATGGCTTTATTCGTTGTCATCAATCTCACCTTGTCAATAAAACAAAGGTAAAAAGTTGGATAAAGGAAAACGGCGGGCAACTATTAATGGAGGGTGGATCACTAATACCTATTTCAAGAAATAAAAAGGATCATCTATCCGCTCTGCTAACGCAATTTGGAAAAAACAAATAGTGAATAAATGAAAAAAATAATTCTTATTGGTTTATGGCTGATTTTTTCTTTAAATCTTATTGCACAATACCGCTTTAAGATTACTGGCAAAATAGAAAGACTTTCTAAAAGTAGCAGAGTAATTATTCAAGGTTCTGATGAATTTATTGCTCCAATAAGAGACGATGGAAGTTTTGAAATTACAGGTGAAGTCACTGAACCTGGTTTTGCACTTATCAAAACAGATAGCACAGGAGCAGATGCGATTTGGTTAGAAGCCGGCGATTACCAACTTGTGTGCAGAGAAATTACATTGAAGAATATTAATAAGTATTTATTTCGAATTCCCCAATTTAGCGGGCCAATGGATGCATCTATTTATCATGGATTTGTTCAACCACGGTATTCAATTCGCGGAACAACGCCCGATGATTCAAAGCTGTTGCGGAAAAATATTGCTTTACGTTATATTGATAGTATTTTTAAAGTTGCACCACAATCGAACGTGATCCCACATTTGGTTAGCATTTCTCAATCTGATATTGGCGACGAAGCCGCTGCCTTCTATGTTTCATTATTTTCTCCCGATCAAAAAAATGATTCCACTACTAAGCGACTAGAGGATTATTTTAAACGAAAAACTAAAATCGAAAAAGAGAAATTGTTTGAGAATTTTACCATGAAAAAAAGTAACGGCAAATCATTTACGCTTTCATCTGTAATAAATAAGAAAATAATTTTGATTGATTTTTGGTCGAGCGATTGCATTCCTTGCCGGTACAAACATAAAAAGCTGGTGGAATTGTATAAGAAATACTCAGCGATAGGACTTGAAATAATTAGTGTTTCGTTGGACGATGATAAAAAAACCTGGTTAAAAGCGATCCAAAAAGATGCGATGACCTGGATTAATGTTTCTGATCTAAAAGGATGGCAGAACCAATTGGCAGAAAGTTATTTCGTAAAATCAATTCCTTATGGTTTATGGTTGGATGGCGATAAAAAGATAATTGGACCTGAATTAAGCGACACTGCTATAGAAGCCTATCTTAAATAATTGGATTCCTGAGATACAAAAAAATGGCCTCTTGTTGAAGCCATCTTTGTAATTGAGCGACCCTTTACTTAACGGTACTTAGGATAAATTCTACCAGGTCTTTTTTATACTTTGCCGCAGATGCCGGATGTATATACATCATATGCCCCGCTTCATAATATTTTTGAATAACATTTGCTTTTAATTTCTTATCAAGGCCCAAATGATCAAAAGTATATTCAGTACCTCCAAAAGGAGTAGCCATGTCGTAGATTCCATTCATCACTAATATTTTGAGCGAAGGGTTATTCGTCATGGCGTTTAATAAATCCGGAGCAGTGGTTGGAGAAACCGCATCCCCAAATATTCCCTGGCTACGGGCATGTTTCCAATCCCATTTAAAATCGGTAAGTGAATAGGCACTGGTATTATAAGTTTTATCTTTACTTACTTTTAATTCGGTGGTATAATAATTCATAAAAGCAGATATATATGCCGGTGATATAGTGCTTGATTGCGGATCGTTCGAAGCAAACTCACTCAACAGGTTGGTGGTAATACCAACATATCTTGAGTCTAACCTGCCCACCATCATACCTGCATTTCGCAATACTTCCTGTGCAAATTGAGGTTGATTTACACGTAAATTCGCCTTATCCCAATAATCTTTGCTAATGCCCGTAAAGCCAGCTAGTTTATTTAAAATAACTTCCCGTTCTGAATTGGTCAATTGATCACCTTTCAATAATGCAGTGGCATACTCTCCAAATGAAAACGTTCTTACATCTTTTAGAAATGCTTCAAGGCTTGCTGGCTTATTTGCTAATTTATTATGATACCAGGAAGTAGCAGCATAGGTTGGGAAGTTTACCACATAAGAAATATCATCACCGGGATTATAGGAAAGTGTGCGAATATCCAATACATTGGAAACAAGAATAATTCCATTCAACGATATGCCAAAATTCGATTGTAAATAATCGGCGGCCCCTGCTGAACGAAAAGTTCCATAGCTTTCTCCCAATAGATATTTTGGAGAGTTCCAGCGTTCATTTTCGTGTATATAATTTTTGATGAACTGGCTAACCGATTTGATATCCTGATCTACTCCCCAAAAATCGCTGTTCTTAGCTTTGCCTACTGCGCGACTTATGCCCGTTCCTACTGGATCCATCATTACAATGTCAGAAATATCAAGGATAGAATAATTATTATCTTCCAATTTATACGGGGCTGGGCCATTGCCCGAAGGATCATTTACAACTACACGACGTGGGCCCATCACACCCAGGTGTAGCCACATAGAAGATGAACCGGGCCCGCCATTGAAGGAAAAAGTTAGAGGTCGTTTAGTCATATCCGTTTCTCCATCTTTGGTATAAGCAGTATAACCAAAGGAAGCAATAGGTTCGTCTTTTTCATTTTTTAGAATCAGCGTACCTACAATAGCTGTATAGTTGATCTGCCTGTTTTCAATTTTAACGCTATGTTTCGTAACAAATTTTTCCGGGCGGCTATTCGAAAGACTGTCGGGTTGTGAAAAAGACTTTTTAAAAGTGACAATAAATAGTAACAGGAAGCAGGTTTTGATAAATTTTGATGTCATATGAAATAATTATGTTTATGATGATATTATATGATGATACTATTTCAAAAGCTTTGCAGAAACAAATTCGCAAATCACAATTTCATTTTGGAGGCTCAAAAAAGCCACTATATACTTCTTTTTAAAGATAATGCATCGATAATTTAGATTTCGCCAGGCTTCATTGCTGCAAGGTCTATGTTCAACTCTATTATCAGAAAGTGTTTTAAAAAAATCAAAAGCCCTATCCACAAAGTTTTTGGCTGTTTGAGGCAATCCTTTACTTTCAATAAAATAGCCTATCTCAGCAACGGCAGTAGCGGCTGGCTCAAGAATACTTACTTTCCTTTTGCCCATTTATCAATGAGTTTATAAGCATGTTTTTTTCCGGCAGCCAACGATAGTTTCTTGCGAGCGTTTGTTTTTAATGCGGCTTGCAACTGCAATGCCTGGTACTCCTTTTCGGGAATCAATACATACTTTTTTTTGTCAATTACCAGTTGAGTCATAGTTTTTCTTTAGTATTTCAAATTTACAATAAATTGCCTGGTTTAGGAAACACTTTGAGAAATGCCGGCGCCCCCAATTTTTTCTCGCCTTGTGTAGTGAGCTAATTCAAAGTATATGCTGATTTCTTCAGGTAATAAATTATAATTCTTCCGCAAACTGGCTATTTTAATTTAAAAAGTGATCGAATTTGGACATTTATTTTTGCCTTCAATTGATTTCATCGAATACTATTCTCTTTATTAAAAGATTTATATTTTCATAAATTAGTTTTCCAAAACTGTTCCATGGTTCTGCGCAGATGAAGCGTAGTATTTTCGCGCTGGCTGATTCCGTGATCGCGCATGGGGTAAGACATCATACTGAATATTTTATTGTTTTTTATTAATTCGTTCACCAGCATCTCAAAATTTTGATAATGCACATTATCATCAGCGGTTCCATGAATGATTAGAAGATTTCCCTGTAGTTTCCCGGCATGGGTTAGGGGAGAGCCTTCCCGGTATCCTTCCACATTGTCTTTTGGTAAACCCATATAGCGTTCCTGGTAAATATTATCATATAAGGTTTGCAACGCAACAAAAGAAACGGCAATTCCGGCTTTGTAAACATCAGCATGACGGAACATGCCATGAAGCGTCATTTGTCCGCCACCGCTCCAACCCCAGATGCCAATCCTTTTTTCATCTACATAAGAATATTGCTGTACAATTTTCTTTGCCGCCATTGCCTGGTCATCGGCCGCTAGTAATCCAATCTGGCGGTAAATACATTTTCTAAAAGAACGGCCTCTTGGAACATTGGTTCCACGATTGTCGATACTAACGATAATATATCCCTGTTGCGCTAAATATTGATGCCATAGATTATCTCCCGTACCCCAATTGTCCTGCACCGTTGATCCGGCAGGCTCTCCATAAACATGAATAATAAGTGGATATTTTTTTTTGCGGATCGAAATTAATTGGCTTGATCATCCACGCATCCAATACGATTTCACCAATATCAACTTTAAAAAATTCTTTTGGTCTCAATCCTAAAGCACTCATTTTTGTTTTTAATTCAGCATTGTCTTCCAGTAATTTTAGTTCTTTATGAGAAGCCAAATCGATTAAGGAAATTCTTCTTGGCGTAGTTGCGTTTTCAAAACTGTGAATGGCATATTTAGCGTCGGCAGAAATCTGGTAAGAATGCTGGCCTGCCATTGTTAATGGTGACACTCTTTCTGCATTTCCTTTACCATCAATCCTGCTTCGATACAGATAACGTTGGGTGAAGTTTTCAGGCGATGCAATATAATAAACATAACCACTGATTGGATCGATACAGTTGATCGATACAACATCGAAGTTTCCCTTTGTAATCAGGCTCATTTGTTTCCCGTCTTTCGACACTTTGTATAAATGTGTCCATCCGTCTTTTTCACTGGTCCATGTAAACGCTTTGTTATTATCAAGCCAAACAATATTATCGTGGATATCAAGAAAGGCTTCGTCTTTGTCGGTAATAATGTTTTGCAACGACATGCTAGCCGTATTACCAATCCATACTGTATTCGTATTTTGTAGTCGATTTAGTTGTTGAATCAATACTTCATTGGAATTGGGTATGAATTCCATTCTGGCTAAATAATTATTTTTGGGATCGCCGGGTATATCAAACCATTTGGTGTTTCCCCCGGTGGCAGCTATCACTCCTACTTTTACCGCCGAATTATCAGTACCAACTTTCGGATAAGGTAATGGAATCGGCTTCGAGTAATTGGAGTCTACATTATTAATCATATAAAATGTTCCCACATTTTTGGTGTCCGATTGCCAATAAGCAATATATTTTCCATCAGGACTCCACCGAAAGCCATCGCGATTTCCGAGTTCCTCTTCATATACCCAATCAAAGGTCGCATTAATGATTGAACCTCCGCCATCATTAGTTAATTGAATTATTTTGCCAGTAGTAATATCTTCAACATAAATGTTTAATTTACTTACATAGGCTACGCTATTTCCATCGGGTGAAAATTTAGCGAACATAAGTGTAGCTTCTTCCAGCCCTTTTCCCAATTGGGTTAATTTACCATCCGATATATTTAATACCCAATAGTCGCCACGCGAGTTTATTCTCCAAACCTTACTTGTATTGGTAAATATTAATAACTTACTATTATCATCCGACCAACTATAATTGTCAATAGAAAGTGGTTTAGCAGCACCAGCAGGTATCAACTGTTGCGCGTTTACTAAAATCTTTTTTACACCGTTCACAGAATACTGCACGATATCGTTTCCTTTAACGGCTGCATTGTATTCAATCGTTGAATATCCTTTGTTATCCTTCATCCAGCGCAGCGGCCCGTAGCCTTTAACAGTATATTGCCGGTTTGTATATATATCTTCCAGGGTTAAGGCCTTGCCGGGTTTTTGTCCAACAGAATGGGTGTTTGATAAAAGAGTAATGGCGATACAAATAGTTATCAATGGTTTGTTATTCATCAGTGATTATTTTTTAAGACTGGTTTAGTTATTTTTTGAAATACATCGAGTTCATAGATGGACCAATTGTATAAGGAATCGTCTCCTGTCTGTACAATTTTAATATACCTGGCTTTTTGCTCTGGAAATTTAATGGTGGTTATTCCAAGCGACCCCCGACCTTCGGCCACCGGATTGCTCCAGGTAATATTATCGTTTGATGTTTGTACAGAATAGTTTTTTGGCGAATCCCACAAGGCCCATGTATTATCCAATACAATTTTGTTGAAAGAAATCGGTTGTTTTAGATCGATACCAAACCATTGTCCATTGTATTGTTTCTTGGTCATATCTCTCCAACCCGTCCAATGATCGCCATCGATAGCATTGTTAGCTGTAACTTCAACCGGAATTTTATCACCACTGAAAAGAAATAAACTATCTCTTACAGAGGCTGTAGCTGTCCATAATTTTTTATTGAGTTTAACATCATTTTCTGGTGGAGGTGGCAATTCCTTGGGTGATTGAATAAGCAATTCCCCTGCTGCAACCAAGTTCCATTTGCCAGGAGTGGCGTAAAACATGATATAGTCATCATTCTCCCTATAAAAGGAAATGCCTTTGACAATAGGTTTACGATAGTCATTCGAGAGTAAGTGCCCATTAATTCTAATTGATCTTAATGTGGTAAAGGATTTTTTTGGGATGCCTATGATGGCTTTTGTGCCGGAGGGCGAGTTAATGGAAAGGGAGTATTGGCTACTCGATTTATTGATACGAACCTGCACGGGGCCTTTGATGCTTGGTACAGTAACCTTTATTTTAGTGAGAAATGCTTCTTTTGGTAATACTTCAAACACTTTCCAGCCAGGCTCTACCGGTAAAATACCAGCGATTGTTTGTGAAAGATTTATTACGGGTGGGTTCCATCCATGATTAAGTGAAGATGCATCATCATAGGCATCGATCCACGAGGCCCACCATCGGTCGTAATGTTCCCATAGCGTGGTAAAACTTGCAGGTATCATTGTTTTGTAGCGGTTGTACATTCTTAACAATGCATACTCTTCTTTTCCTATTTTACAAAGAGCTTCAAATACCCATCGATCAAAAAAACAACTGGCATAGGTTTTTTTGGTTAAAACGTTGGCGAAAATAATTTCCCATGTTGTTTCATCGGCAAGACCGGCGTTGATGGCCATGGCATTGGCTCGGTCGTCCGGTTCCGTTACCTGGTCCGATTTATAGAAATTCCCTTTCCAGTATTTTGAATTAAAATCAGACCTTATCATTTCGAGTTTTTTGTTAATGGCTGGAGTGTCTTTTTCATTACCGCTCAGCAACGCTATTTTCTTTAGCGTCTTTAAATCAATGTACATAAAACACTGTTCTATTACCGCAATATCTTTATTGTCTTTTCCCCAATCGAACCATTGATTCTTTTTTCCGAATTTATATGTATTGAAGAGAAAATTTTTTGTAGCAGGGTACACTTTTTTGATAGATTCTCCATCTCCAGTTTGCAAATAATAATACCATAATCCATATTCGCCTAAAAATTCTAATTGTTGCCCGGGATAAAAAGTAGAATCCCAAGGTCGCAATACAAGTTCCTTGCAAAGCTTGTGCGAATTTTTATCGAATGCATAAAAACACTGATTCAATTCTGGTGTTCCATCTCCCCAAAAC
>JBJXDV010000451.1:0-9485 GCA_046153465.1 Chitinophagaceae bacterium | reverse complement strand
AACCAGGCATTTGGTCTCAGCTTTAATGACTATATCAATCAATACCGGGTCGAAGCGGTTCTCGAAAAACTACGGAATGGAGAGCAAAAAAGACAGACCCTGCTTAGTATAGCGTTCGATAGCGGATTTAATAGTAAAGCCACTTTTAACCGCGCTTTCAAAAAATCAATGGGCGTTAGTCCGAAGGAATGGTTATTTAAAAGCGGTTTATAAACTCAAATACTTTTCTACAATGTTGGGTGTCAATCTCAATTATACAATGATCCCCTCATTTATACTTTGATACGCATTTTGTTGGATTCAAATCATGTTATGAGGCGATAACTTCTTGCCGGCTTCCCATCTTTGTTGAAATAAAAAAATTTACGTATGAAAAAGTCAATACTTATTATTTCAATCATGATTATTTCAGTAGTTTCTGCAAATGCTCAAAGAGGACCATTGAGGGGTTCAGGAAAACTGGTTTTCCAGAGTTTTGAATACACAGGTTTCGATAAAATAGATCTGAGCGATTTAAATGGAGTAATTGAGATAGAAGTTGGGCAACCCTATTCTATTAAAGTTACGATTGATGATAATCTTCAAAACCTTTTTGAGGTAACAAACAATTCGGGAAAATTAAAAGTTGGGCTACGCAATAATAAAAATAACTCCCTTTATATTGAAGACACTCATATCAAAATAAAGATTTCACTTCCTGAAATTTCTGTGCTGGAGCATAGAGGTAATTCAACCGTTAAGCTTTCCGGAATCATCGGTCGGTATCTGCGTATACTCAATGACGGCAATGGAACAATAACAGCGAATGGATCCATTGATTCATTTGATTTAAAAAACGAGGGCAATGGCGATATACTTGCCGACAACCTGCTTACTAAAGAAGCGATGGTTTCTAAGGCTGGTAACGGCGATATTACCGTGAATGTTTCTTCAAAGTTACAGGTAAAGGCTGCCGGTAATGGCGATATCATAAATAAGGGAAATGCAGATTTTCAGGTTACATCAAAATCTGGTAATGGCGATCTTATTAAAAAAAATTAATTACAGAATAAACTGCATAGCATGAAAAAATTTCTTTTCGGATCTTCTATTGGAGATAATAAATGGGTGAACATAGTATGGTTATTATTTAGATTCAATATTGGATTGTCGATGGCCATTCATGCAGGATTACCAAAGATAACCGCTGGTTTAATTGCACCAGATTGGTTTATCAAACAGGTCGGAGAAATTGGATTTACGTTTCCTTCACCTGTTTTTTGGGCCAGTATTGCGAGTTGGGGAGAATTTCTTGGTGGTTTGTTGATTGCGGTTGGATTATTTACAAGAGTCGCTGCCATTCAATTAGCCTTTCAGTTTTTTGTAGTATCCTTTATCTGGTATAAAGAACCAATGCCTGTTGTGGGTATGTATTATCAACAATTAATATTTTGGGGATATGCGCTAATTGCAGTAGCAGGTGGTGGAACTATTTCTATTGATAATTGGATATTGAATAGAAAAAAAATGATGCCTCCATCAATTGTACGGGCAGCAGCAACCCTCTCGATGATTTTGTTAATGTCAACATCCTTGATTGCCCAAACCCCCCCAATCATTCAAGCAAACGAATTAATAAATCTGCAAGGCAATTGGATCGGTACACTAACCTATTTGGATTATGGATCGGGTAAAGAAACTGTAATAGCATGCAATATTTTCGGACACCCCAAAAAAACCTCAAAAAAAAATAATACATGGGTGCTTGATTTTTCTTATCCAAAAGAAAAAGGACAAGAGCATGTAGATGAATATAGAATTAATAAAGACGGAAAGACAATTAATAAACTTAAGCTCCTCGAGAAATCATTATTGCCGGATGGAACTTTAAAAATTGTATTGGAAGAAAAGGGAAAGGATGGGAATGATCAAAAGCCAGCTACCTTTCAACGTATTCTTTTGATTGGTGCTCAAAAACTTTCAATAATTAAAATGGTTCGGTTTGATGACAGTAAGGAATTTTTTAAACGACATGAATTTAGTTTTTCGAGATAAATGAGATAGTAGAAAATAAATCTAATTCTTTTTTTGAGTGTTTACCTAATATTCATTGAATTGATAAAATGATTTGTTTTCAACAGTACTTTCTAATCTGTTATTATACAAGCGATGGAATAATGATTTCCTTTTTATTTGCACCGCGTAGGTTTCAAAGATCCTTACTTTTCAGTTTTCAGATCCAACTCTTTTTTTACTAAGCGTATCACTGCACTGCTGTTTTCATTGGCATACAAGCGGGCCTCATATCGTTTATCGCCAACAATCGCAACCATGAAAGAGGTGTTTGGCGGAATGGAGCCTAAGTTTTCGGCTACCATTACCAGTTCGTTATCCTCTTTCAACTCTGCAGCATTCAAAAAAATAGTATATGCTTTATCTGTTAAACGGATGTTTTTAAAAAGTAGCTGATTGTTTAAAAATAGAGCAATGGAGTCGCCATCTACCTGGGCATTGTCGTAAAAATGAAGTTCTATTTTATTGTCAGAAACAGGAATCACTGTTTGTACGATATTTTTTCGGGAAGCAAATTTTTCTTCAGGTGTTTTGATAGATAAGGGAACACTAGTTTTTTCAGCAACAGGAGGATTAGCTTTTACCACCGGTTGACTTTTGTCGCTGGGTTGTATTTTGGGAGCAGTAGCAACAATCAATTCTTTTTCTTCCGGAAAAGGGACAATACCCTGTAGTTGATTAATGCTATCAATAATGGAAGGAATATTGGCACCCACTGTATAATTTTCTATAACCCAATCCCAATCATCATTGAAAATATGTTCATCCGATTTTTGTAAATGAATTAAATTCTTCGCGCTTTCAATATCATCTTTTAAGGTAGAATTGCCATCTAATAACATCTCATCTTCGCCGGGGCAATTGAAATCGGCTATCGTTAACCTTGGCCCGGAAGCAGCGGACCCTGTTAAGTTTTTTTGTGCGTGATCTTCAATTAAACAATCATCCCACCAAACAACATCATTAGTTGCTCCATCAAAATAACCTTTTACAGTATACCGGCGGAAATTGGTTTTTGATAAATAATAATAGACGGTACCAATAAGGCTGTCGCCACTTTTTATTAATTTCAGTTCTACTTTTGTAGTATTGATTTTGCCCTTCCAGGCGCCAGTAATAGTTTGGGAACTTCCTTTTAAACAAATAAATAAAAAGATTATCGATAAAAGAATGAAGCGATTTAGAATGTTCACGGATTGACTATTTTATTAAAAACGCAATTAACGGGGGGATATTTTGCTTTATAATTCTTTTAACGGGATCCTTAAATATTCAACAAATCATACGAATCAGTTGTTTATGTATCAACTTCAACATATGGCGCACACAAATTTGGTATTAATAGAGGCATTGCGTGAAACATGCAGGCGTTTAAGAAATGGAGCATCCTATTCCTGGGGTCATCATGGAGCTTGCAATTGCGGCAACCTTCTGCAGGTAGTTTGTAATTTAAGCAAAGAGGAAATTATAACGTATGCGCATACCGGAGCAGGTGAATGGACAGAAATAGCAGAAGAATCCTGCTCTGTTTCGGGTGCACCTTTATATCTTTTAATGCAAAAACTTGAGTCGCTGGGATTAACTCCAACTGATATTCATAACATCGAATATCTTGAAGACAGGCAGGTACTAAATAATTTGCCGGGTGGTTTTCGTTGGTTAAAACGAAATGTCAGGGAGGATGTAATTGATTATTTTGAGGCGATGGCTTCTTTGTTGGAAGAAAAATTGCTATTGTCAATAGATATACCAAACGAATTGTTTGAACGGCCCGTTGCAAAAGACCTGCCTGAATTAAGTTATCATTTTACCTGAAACTTGTGTCTTCATTCTTATCATTTTTATCTATTGGATCTTCGTTCTCCAATAAATTATTGTTGCCGGAACTTTTTTTAACCAGCAATGCATAAATGATAATAGCACCGAGTAAAATTGAAAAAAAAGCGATCACCCACATAAAGGGCTATTTAGTATACCCAATAAGTATAAAAAACTGTGCCATACGTTATTTATCCACGTTTTAATTAAGCACATTGGCCTTATTTAGACTTTCATCTACATAATCCATCAGACAATTATCCACTGGCTTATGTATTAAATGCATAGAAATTCTTTCCTTCATGCTTTTTCTTTTAAAAGAAACTAACCTGCAGCACAAATATTTTTTTCATAAATGAAAATTTAAAGAAGACCTTTAAAGGCAGTATCAAAACAGAATGCAGGTGCAACCAATTATAGAAGTTTTTCAGAAGAATAATCATGGATTTCATCCGGTCGTACCATTCGATCCCGCAACGGACAAATTAATGCAAATGGATATTTCGGAATCCAATAATGAACTTACAACAGCTATTACCGGTAATACTCCTGCGTTTTGTACTTATATAGAAAAGAAATTGGCTGATCAAAAAGCCCGTTATGGCATTGGCGGATACAATGAACTTCGAAACGTATACAGCCAAAGTAAATTATTTGGTAAGGATGATACGCCCTCAGCCGGTGCGAAGAAAGGACCAAAGCCGGAAGAACCACGCAGACTTCATATTGGAAAAGATATTTGGGGTAAAGCCGGTACACCGGTTCATTTATTTATGGGTGGTTTAATTCATAGTTTTAAATATAACGCACAGGAAGGCGATTACGGTGCTACTATTATAATGCTGCATCAATTAGATGCCAAATCATTTTATACGTTGTATGGGCATTTAAGTTTGGCTGATCTTAAAAATATTTCTGTTGGGCAATTTATAACAAGGGGAGAGATCATTGGTCATTTCGGGGAACCTCACGAAAATGGTAACTGGCCTCCTCATTTACATTTCCAGGTGATTGTTGATGTCGAACAAAAGGAAGGAGATTATCCTGGTGTCTGTAAATATTCGGAGCGGGAAAAATACCTCTATAATTGTCCGGACCCCGAATGGATTCTTCAATTGGAGCAATTTTTGTAGAAATCTACCTCTGGTGGGTTGGAATATTTATCAGTAACTGCAATATATAAAAATAATTTAGCAGGCATACAACGGATTCATTGCCTTATCCCATCTAAGTATTATTCACAACTAAAACTAATTGGCATGTCATTTAACCTTCTTGATTCGGTAAAAGGTCTTTTCACAAACGATTTAATAAAGAATGTTGCTTCTTCTCTTGGCGAAAGTGAGGGAGGTATTCAAAAGGCTATCGGTGCGGCTGTTCCTTCTGTATTAACAGGCTTGTTGCAAAAAGCTGGTACAACTGGTGGAGCCGATTCAATATTAGGTATCGCAAAAGAAGCTTCTAATAGCAGTATTCTTGGTAATCTTTCTGGCTTGTTAGGCGGCGGAAGTGGTTTATCTTCTATATTAAATATGGCCGGAGGGCTTTTTGGAGATAAGCTTGGTGGCATCGGAAATTTGATTTCAAGCTTTGCAGGAGTTAAACAATCTTCCGGTTCTTCTTTAATTAGTATGATTACGCCCGCAGCGCTTGCTGCTTTAGGAAAACATGCGGGTTCAACAAATCTTAATGCAGGTGGTTTACTTTCGTTATTCAGTTCACAGAAAGACAGTATCCTTTCTGCTGTACCAGCAGGTTTAAATCTCGCTGGTGCATTAGGATTAGGTAGCTTAAGCGATATTGGTAATAAACTTTCAAGTGCTGCATCAGGTATTTCCGGGGCTACGCAGAAAAATCTTCATGCTATTGGAACAGCCGTTGAGGAAAAAAAGGTCAATAGTTCAAAGTGGATTCGCACCATTTTATTAACCATTGGTGTAATTACACTTGGAGTATTTTTATTAAAACAGTGTGGTAATAGTAAAGATGAGCATGCAACCACCGTTAAGGAGGAAGTAAAAGATGAGATTAAAAAAGATACTCCTGCAACAACTGTAATTGTTCCGGTTGCAAAAGAATCGTATAAAGTAACGTTACCAGGAGGCATAACCCTGGATGCATTTAAAGGTGGTATCGAAGATAGGTTGGTTACATTTTTGAATACAGATTGGATGAAATTGGGTGCAGATTCATTAAAGAAAACCTGGTTTGATTTTGACAATATCAATTTTGAAATTGGCAGTTCTAAAATAACAGCTGAGAGTCAGGCTCAAATTAATAATATCGCAGCTATTCTAAAGGCATACCCAACAGCTAAATTTAAAGTTGGCGGTTATACCGATAAAACAGGTGATGCTGCAGGTAATAAGAAATTAAGTTTGAGCAGGGCAAATGCTGTGGTAGCCGCAATTGCTGCCGCAGGTGGTACTGCAACTCAGTTATTAAGTGCCGAAGGATATGGTTCTCAATTTGCAGTTGTTCCAGCGGAGGCTTCAGACGAAGAGCGTAAAAAAGATCGCCGCATTGCAGTTAGTGTACGCGGATAATAAAAATACTGATCCTAAACCCATAATAAACACCAGGCCTTCCTATCAACGGAAGGCCTTATTTTTTTAAGCAAGAAAATTATCAATGCACATTAAGCCCCATCGGAAAAACTGAACAGGTAATGGTCCCGGTAAGCAAAAGAAGTGCAATGGCATTGAGCAATGCTTTTCCGATTTCTTTTTTACCGGCGATAAAGGTAATTATGCATGGTATGATTAGTAACACCGACAAAAGCAAGTTTCCTAATCCGGCGAAAGAGAAAAAATCATGCACTGTTCCTTTTTCATTCGTTAGTAATGCGAATAAATATGAAATGATTAATCCAGCCACAAAAATTTGCATTGATTTTTTCATGAACGTGAAAGAGTTATTTGGTGCTGAATGTTTTTTAATTTTTCTTCTTTATCATCACGGTAAAATAAATTCATTGTCTCAAAAGGAATGATACGGCCATCCTTATGTACAATATGCACACAACTTTTTTTAATTGTCCGTACATCAAAATCCCATGCATCGATAAACCGCATGATAATAATACGAAATAAGTTATCGTAATTCAAGCCTGGAGCCTGAATTTGCGGAAGGCAGCAAAGTAATTGTTTCATATTTTCCTCCACACGATCTACTGAAATACCAGTACTAAAAATTTTTAGTAATTGTTCGTGCAAAGCAGCATCCTGTTCATAAACTATTGTATTGCGGCTGCTGTCTAACAGGTGTGCCGGGTCAATATACCTCGTTAAGGGCAATACCTGCCCTGCCAGTTTAAGGGCATAGCCCATTACCAATGCATCTGGGTTACAGGGAACCGGTATCAGGTCATTGGATTGAAAAATGGGTGATTGGTCCAATATTTTTTGCCTTACATCGGTAAGGGTTATGCGATCTGTGGCCGGATTAAAATTATCAACTCTTCCTGCAATTTGAGTTGGTTGAAAGGTTACCCCACGAACACAACGCTGCTGAAGCGCAAACTCAATAATTTTCCCGATTTCATCGTCATTTACTCCTTTTTGTAAAGTAACAACAAGTGTAGTTGACAGGTTTAATTCATTTAAGTGTTTGAGTGCCTGCAATCGAATATCAGTGAGATCTTTTCCTCTTAACTGCAATAAGGCTTCTGGTTTAAAAGAATCAAACTGAAGGTAAATTTCAAAATCAGGCATATAAGATGCAAGCTGTTTGGTAAATTCAGGATCCTTTGCAATACGAATTCCATTTGTGTTGACCATCAAATGCCGGATAGGTTTTTTCTTTGCTATATCTAGAATCGCAAAAAAATCTGGATGAATTGTTGGTTCGCCACCGCTGATTTGAACGACATCAGGCTGACCTTCATTGGCGACTATGATATCGAGCATATTTTCAACTTCTTCAACCGTGCGATGACGACCGTAATGCGGACTGCTCATCGCATAACAGGTAGGGCAACTTAAGTTACAACGATCGGTAATTTCAATTACGGTTAGGCAACTATGTTGTTCATGATCCTGGCATAGGCCGCAATCGTAAGGGCACCCATAATGTGTTTTAGTGTTAAATTTTAAAGGAATTTCACCAGGTTTATTGTAATTGCGAATTCTTTTATAATATTCAATATCGGTTGCGATGATTACTTTACTGAAACCGTGATCTGGACAATTTTTGAGCATATAAACATTGCTATCTTCAAAAACAATTTTAGCATCTATCCTGCGAAGACATTCGGGGCAAAGACTAAGCGTAAAATCGTAATAAGTATAGTTTCTTTCTGGCATACACGAAGTTAAGTAGTGAATATTAATTTTTTTGGCTGAACAATAAATCTGCCATACCAGATTAATCCTGCAATACAAGTTAATTGAATGGTTGAAAATCCAATGTTAAAAGTGTAATGCGGTTTAATAAAATCAAGAAAGAAACGAAACAGGAAATAAGCAATCATAAATAATTTAAACAATGCACCATTTGCCAAATTTTTTCTTTTAGAAACAACCTTTAATCCGATCCATAATGCACCAAGAAATAGTATTTCGTATAGGGTAACCGGATGTCTTGATAAACCGTCACCAAGGTTCATTCCGAAAATGGAATTGGTAGTTGTGCCATAGGTTTCTTCAAAAACGCCCATACTAAAACAACCAAGTCTACCGATTATCAGGGCCAGCAAAAAAGGGTATACAAACAAATCACCACTGGCTTTTTTTTCTCCAATCCATTTTTTTATCAATTCAACGCCAGCCAACCCACCAATTAATCCTCCTAAAACTGTTTTATTCTGATAAAAATGTAACCATAAATTCGAGGTTTCTTTTAAAGCTTTTATATCTTCAAATCCTCCAATGAGCCGGCTACCTGCTAATGAACCAAATAAGGCACCAATTACTACCCATACTCTATTGCCAGGGTCCAGTGCATCACCACTTTTTTTACGCAGGTATAAAAAATAACGAAAGCCAATAAAAATTCCGAGTGTTTCTGCTACCGGGTGTAGTAAAAAACTAATATTACCAATTTGTATACTAAATGGGAAATGCAAACCAGTTAATTTCTGTAATAATAGTAATTCTATTGTTTATTCCAGCGAGTAAGCGAAGGATATTCTTCATAGGCAATGATTCCTTCTTTAATGCCCAACCATACTTTATAAATGCGATTCGATTTTACCTGGCTGGTATCGGCGGTAATGATCTCTAATTTTGAATAGAATTTATTATTAAAGTTTGTTGATAACAGGTATTCAAATTTGAGGGTTGAGTTATTAGGGTTGTTTGGACCATTCACCACTAATCCTGAATCACTGGGTTGCAAATTATATATCCTGAAATCATATAGAGATAATTGAAAATTTTTTGCCGATTCAAAAACATCGCCATACAGGGAAAACTTATATTGCTGGCTGTTGAACGTTTCTTTTGAATTAATGTTAATGTTGGCACCACAATTTTGGGAACTGCCGTAACCTCCTGAACTGGTAGATGCGGGTGATTTAAAAACGGTAGCAATCGTAATGGTATCTTTTTCCAGCAGTCCGTTTAAAAAAATTATTTGTTGATCGGTTTTATAGGGGAACCATTCGTCAAATTTTG
>JBJXDV010000450.1:0-9347 GCA_046153465.1 Chitinophagaceae bacterium | reverse complement strand
TGAATGGCTTTTTGTCTTTATCATAGGTTCCCAGCCACCAGCCTGTTTCTGCCTGTTGAATATTAATTTCCTGTGCCCCGGCTTTGTCTAAAAATCCTGTTACCTCCGATTCATTTGTTTTTGGGGTGCACTCAATAGCCATTACAAACAAATCATCCGTAGCACGTGCATGAAAATGATGCTTCTTTACAAATGGGGCCAGTTGGCAGATATAACAAAATGTAAGTACCATTCCAACGCAGGCACACAATACAGTAAACTCGAATATAACGGGGATGAATGCTGGTAAAGCGAAATGCGGCTTACCTCCAATATTCAGCGGCCAGTCTCTCATAAAAACCCAACTCATAAAACTTAATGCAGTGGTTGTTCCAAAAGCTGCATAAATAAACCCTGCTGTATGAATACTGGTATCGCGAAGACCCATCGCCTTATCCAATCCGTGAATAGGAAAGGGGGTATATACATCGTGCAGTTTATATCCGGCCTTTCTAACTTTCTTAACGGCATCAAACAACACCGACTCTTCGGTAAAAGATCCAACTACAAATTTTTTTTCTGGCATATTGCTTGGTTCAGTAGTTTCTCAAATATTTTTTAATGATGATGTGCTACTTCTTCGTAGAACACTTCAGTTGGCTCATTTTCGATTTTATCCATTTTAGGCTTATAGTTCTCTCCCGATTTTTTCAATATATGTTTAATCTCTGCCACAGCAATAACCGGGAAGAATTTTGCAAAAAGGAAAAAGCAGGTGAAGAATAAACCAAAGGTTCCCATATAAAACCCAACTTCATATATAGAGGGACGATAATAGGTACTCCAGCTACTTGGAATATAATCACGGTACACCGATGTTACTATAATTACAAAGCGTTCGAACCACATTCCGATATTAACCAGGATGCTCATAAAGAAGGTAACAAAAAGATTACGGCGCATTTTTCGAAACCAAAAAATCTGTGGCGACAAAACGTTACAACCCATCATCAAATAATAACTCCAGCCATACGGACTAAACAAATTCAACCTGTTTTCCATAAAGGCCCAGTTCTCATATTTGTTCTGGCCATACCATGCCATAAACAATTCAGTTAAGTAAGCTATCCCCACAATAGAACCCGTTAATACGATAACTTTATTCATTACCTCAATATGTTCTATTGTAATATATTCTTCCAGCTTCAATACTTTTCGGGTAACTAATAATAATGTTTGAACCATTGCAAAGCCAGAGAAGATAGCGCCCGCCACAAAGTAAGGAGGGAAGATAGTAGTATGCCATCCCGGAACAATGGAGGTAGCGAAGTCGAAAGATACCACCGTATGTACAGATAATACCAGCGGCGTACTTAAGCCAGCCAATACCAGTGATAAACTTTCATGACGCTGCCAGTGTTTGGTGCTACCCGTCCAACCAAACGATAATACTCCATACATATGTTTTCTCCATTTCACTCTCGCTCGATCACGCACCGTAGCTAAATCGGGAAGAAGACCCGAATACCAGAACAATAAAGAAACTGTGAAATAAGTAGAGATTGCAAATACATCCCATAAAAGCGGTGAGTTAAAGTTTACCCATAAAGGACCTCTTGAATTTGGGTAAGGAAGTACAAAAAAGGCCATCCATACTCTACCCATATGCCATATAGGGAACTGACCGGCACACATAACCGCAAATATTGTCATTGCCTCGGCTGCCCTGTTTACACCCGTTCTCCAACCCTGACGAAACAGTAAAAGAATAGCAGATATTAGCGTACCCGCGTGACCGATACCTACCCACCAAACGAAATTGGTAATATCCCAACCCCAGCCAATTGTTTTATTAAGATTCCATTGACCCACTCCATAGGTTACTTCCCGGTATACGGAGTATACTCCAAACAATAACATAGCCACTGAAATTAAAAAACCAATCCACCATAAACGGGAGGGAGGTCCTTCAATAGGTCGCACTATATCTTCAGTAATCTGGTGGTAATCTTTTTGGCCTTCCACCAGCGGAGCCCTTACTTGCGATTCGTACTTTAATAATGCCATGTTTCAAGCTTTGAGCCTTCCGCTATTCGTAATTAGCATTGGGCTTTATTTATAGTTGGTCAACTTTATATCTCTATTCACCTACAGTTGTCTCACTTGTTTCATCCCGCCTTCAAGCGAAACATTTGTGCCGCAACAATACTACTCATCAATGCTTCTCGGCACCGGCTTCTTTCACTTCCTCATGTGCTGCTCCACCTTCGTGCGCTTCAGTATGTGCCGCCAATAACTCCGTGTTTCGCACTTTCGCCAGGTAGTTTACGTTTGGCAATACATGTATCTGCTCCAACGAATAAAATGTTCGCAAACTATTATTCTTACGTACCTGGCTAATCTCACTATCTGCATTATTCGCATTTCCAAATACAATGGCATCTCCCGGACAAGCCTGCTGACAAGCAGTTTTAATATCATCGTCCTGCAACACACGGTCTTCTTTTTTTGCTTTCAATTTTCCTTCTTGCAAACGCTGAACACAGAACGAACATTTCTCAATCACCCCACGACTTCTTACAGTAACATCTGGGTTCAACACCATACGGGTAAGGTCATCATTCATCATAAATACCACATCATTCAATGCCCCAACTCCTTCCTTCAACTGGTTATCAGGAAAACTATCTGCCCCCGTATAATCTAACCAGTTAAAGCGACGAACTTTATATGGACAGTTATTCGCGCAATATCTTGTACCGATACAACGGTTATAAGTCATTTGATTTAATCCCTCAGAACTATGGTTCGTAGCAGCTACCGGGCAAACGTTTTCGCAAGGAGCGTTATCACAATGCTGACAAAGCATTGGTTGAAAAATAGTTTGAATAGAATCTGCATCATTGATATTTCCACTGAAGTAGCGATCGATCCGCATCCAATGCATTTCATGAAAACGCAATACTTCGTTTTTGCCAACCACCGGAACATTATTTTCGGCTGTACATGCAACAGAGCAGGCACCACAACCAAAACAACTATTAAGGTCAATACTCATTCCCCATTTAATACCCGGCCGATCATATTGAGGATAAAGTGTTCCTTCTTTTGCATAGTTATCAATACCACCAAAATTTCCGATCTCTTCCATTCTTTCGTCAACAATCAGGTTCGGGTTCTTTATAAAAGCACCCAGCGTAACTTCTTTAATTACTTCATGACGACCTTCGTAGTTACTATGTGTTTGCGTTTGGGCAACTTTAAATTTCTTATCATCTGCCCATTTCGCATAGGATACATCGGTAGAAAACCAATCAACGGTAGTTCCATTAAAGCCTAATAAAGGATATGCATTTTGACCAACTCCGTTAGCAGCAAGGCCCGTTTTTTCGCTTCTGCCATAACCAACAGCAATAGCAATTGTATTAGCCTGCATTCCCGGTATAATTAATACAGGTAGTTCATATTCTTTTTTGTTGATGGTGAATTTAACCAACGGCTTCTCCATGAATACTTCATAATTATCTGCCTGCCGTTGATTGGTGATATCAATCCCTAACTCGTTTTTACCAAATTGAGGGGACACCATTGCATAATTATCCCAGGTAGCTTTGGTTATTGGATCGGGCATTTCCTGTAACCATGGGTTGTTGGCTTGCTTACCATCACCCAAACTTACTTTCTGATAAATTACCAGTTCCGTCTTATCTGATTTTTTCATTCCTGCAACGGCAGCAACCGCCCCGGCAATAGATGCTCCATTAAATGCAGAACCTGCAGCATTAACCGAAGTTTCTACTACTCCATCCTGCAGCGCTTTATTATAGATTTCAAGGTTCCCCAGTTTACTGATCCATACATTTCTGCAATAGGTTTCGTAAGTAGTTGGGTTGCCACTCCATTTTAATAATGTATCCTGAAATTGTCTTGTTTGAAACAATGGATTAATAGTTGGCTGCATCAAACTTAAATAACCTGCTTTGGGTTCAGCATCGCCCCAACTTTCAAGAAAGTGATGAGAAGGAACCACATATTTGCATAATTCAGTAGTTTCATCAAGATGATCGTTCAGCGAAACAGAAACTTTCAATCCCTTCAATGCTTTTGAAAAACGGGCTGAGTTATAATATTCATAAGAAGGATTCACTCCATATATAATAAGTGCTCCTACTTTTCCCCCTTCCATATCAGCTACCAGCATTTCCATTTCACTATCAATACCCTGATAGGTTTGAATTGGTGATGCCCAATTAATAGTTGTACCATTTGCACCAACCGCTTCATTGATGGCATTCACTATTAGCTGAACATTTACATTATTACTTCCGGCAACCACCAATGCCTTTCCTTTATGCTCGAGCAACGATTTGGCTGCTGCTTCAATACCTTTTTTAATATTTCCTTGTACTCCTGTTGTGCCCTGCCCCTGTACTGCCGATAATAAAGCGGCTGCAACTGCACCCGTTTCTGACGGTCGATGTGTATAACGATCATCAGCATTCGCACCCGTCATACTCAACATACTTTCGAAATGGTAATGCTTACTCATTTCAGGGTTCTTCTCATTGATCTTACGTCCGGCAGTATACTGTCTTCCAAATTCAACGGGCGATAACCAGGTTCCAAGAAAATCGGCGCCCAGACTTACAATCACTTTTGCCTGATCAAAATGATAAGAAGGAATTGCCTTTTTACCGTATGTAGTTTCATTGGCCAATAACAAAGCGCTATAAGAAACTGCATCAAACTGTATATGTTTGCTTCCCGGATATTTAGCCAAAAATTCGGAAGTAATTTGTTTGGTGGTAGGTGAATGAATAGTGCTGGTTAATAAAACAATTGGCCCAGCGGAAGCTAGTGCTGCAGCAATATCTTTATCAGCAGCTTCCATACTTACTGCTATCTTTTTATCCCCATTTGTAATCATTGGTGTACGTATGCGGGCCGTATCATACAAATCGAGTACCGCTGCCTGAACACGTGCTGATGTATTGCCTTTGGTTAAAGAAGAAAGTGTATTTCCTTCTAATTTAATGGGTCTTCCATCTCTTACTTTTGCCACTACTGAAATCGCTTCTCCACCACTTACATATGTAGTTGCGTAATAATCCGCCACACCTGGTACCAGGTTCTGTGGTTTATTTAAATAAGGAATTGCTTTATTAACGGGTGTTTGACAACTGGCAGCAGCCATTGCAGCCGCAGTACTAAAACCAAGATATTTCAAAAAATCGCGGCGGGATGCCGGAGCTTCTGTAAAACTTTTTCCATCTCCTGCCTCAAATGGCAAATCTTCCTGAAACTCATCATTCGACATTTTTTGATGGGCCGCAGTTTCGGTAAGTTCTGTAAAACCCTGCCAGTATTTTTTCTTAGCCATTTAAAACAATTTGAAAGTTGAACATTTTATAAATGAGGTATTCCTCTCTTAGGATTAATAGTGACATTTCTGACACTCCAATCCTCCAATATCGCTTACCGTTACACTATCACGGGTTTTAGCTTTTATTTCGTTGTGATATTTTTCGTAAATGCTGTAAAACTTATTGCCATTTCCTTTTTCATCATTGAAATCAACCTTGCTTTCACGATGACAGTTTACACACCAGCCCATGCTCAATTCTGCAAACTGGTATACTTCACCCATTTTAGTTATTTCACCATGGCAGGTTTGGCATTGTACCTTACCTGCTTTTGTATGTTGTGAATGGTTAAAATAAACATGGTCGGGCAGGTTATGAATTTTTACCCATTCAATAGCCTTACCGTTACCTGTATATTTTTTTGTGCCCGCATCCCATCCGGCCGCTGCGTATAATTTTTTAATTTCTTCAGTACCGTTTACTTCTGTGCCATCTTCCCTAACCAATTTATCTTTCCCATTGTATTCATTAATGGTCATATGACAATTCATACAAACATTTGGTGAAGGGATATTAGCATGTTTGCCTTCAAATGCACCACCATGGCAATAGAGACAGTTAATCTGATTGGTACCAGCATGTACCTTATGAGAATAATAAATAGGTTGCTCGGGTTGGTATTTTTTATTACGGCCAAGTCCAATGGCCCATTGACTTAAAAAATAACCAGCCACCACAAAAAGTACAAGCGTTAATAAAGTGATATAAGATTTATTTCGATAGAATGGGATTGGTTCGGCTGATATAATCCCATCTTTATCATCAGCTAATTTGCGAAGATTACTATTAACCTGTAATAAAATTAACGCGATAACCGCAAGAATTAATGTAAGTACTCCATATAAAAGAGAACTATCAGATTCCCCGGCAGAGTCGGCATTATCTTTATTAACTACGGCAACTACAGGCTCTCCTTTGGAGATATAGGCAAGAATAGCATCAACATCTTTATCCGGTAAATTATCGAACTGGTTCATTGCAGAAGCACTCCAGGACTGGATCTTAACTGCATAAGGGTCGCCAGTTTTCACTGCATTGTTCCAGTTCTTAATCCATGTTTTTAATAAACTCTTATTGGGCCACCGGCTTTCTACTCCCGATAAAGCAGGTCCCGTAAGATCTTTATTTAATGCATGACAGGAAGCACAATTCGCTTTAAAAAGCGCTTTACCATCCTGCGCAAGAACAGTATTAGTGAATGATAGAAGCGAGAAAAATACGGTGGTAATAAAGACGTTTCGTGCAATGGATCGATGTTCGCTCATACCAGTTGAATATGATGAAATTATGTGGAAAAATTTCCTGAGTTGGCTGCAAAAATAAGTCAGGATTTTAACAAAATGTCAACACGTTTAAACTTTTTTTAAATCAGTGTGGGCAAGGGTTTCAGCCTAATTTTCAATAATTTTTGGATGTTGTGAAGAGCAGTTGTCATGTTTTTGTCAAGATGTGCATAACCATTTCCCCTTATCCATATTCATTAAGGTTAAATGAATATTTTAATACAATTTTGCCGGCATGTTAAAAAGGCTTCGGGTAAAATGGAAAGTAAACGGATGGCAATTGGCTACCATTCTAATAGTATTTGCATTGGGAGGAAGTCTTTGCGGCTGGCTTGCCAGATGGGTACTTGGGTTATTCGATATAGATCAAACCTCTATCCGAATTCCTCTTTATATAGTATTGGTTACCCTGCTTTGGCCACTATGTGTAATATTGATTAGTATTCCTTTTGGTCAGTTTCCTTTTTTCAGAAATTATCTGAAGAAAATATTCCGACGAATGAGCGGGTATCAAAAAAATAAAAAGGATGAAGGCTCCTTTTAATAAAAATTATTACAAAAAACTGCCCGATTCTTCGAATTAGTAGTTCTTCCTTCAGCATAAAACCGCAGTTTTGCTCCTTCAATTTATCTTTTCGAATGCAACAGATCGCCATTTTTGCTTCAGGTGCAGGTACCAATGCACAAAAACTGATTGATTATTTTCATGCGCATCCACATATAAAAATTTCGCTGGTGCTTTGTAATAAACCGGATGCAGGTGTACTAACAATTGCACACAACGCAAAGATTCCGGTTTTGTTAATCGAAAAAGAAAAATTTTTCAGGGGAGATGGCTATTCGAATGAATTGATGAAACTCGGTATTCATTATATTGTGTTAGCAGGTTTTTTATGGAAGATACCAGAGGCTCTTTTAAAATCATTTCCAAAAAAAATAATAAATATTCATCCGGCCCTTTTGCCGAACTATGGTGGTAAAGGAATGTATGGTGAATTTGTACACGAGGCTGTTATTGCAAACAATGAAAAAGAAAGTGGCATCACCATTCATTATGTTGATGAACACTATGATCATGGAGATATTATTTTCCAAGCCCGGTGCCAGATTGAAAAAACAGATTCAGCAAAACAATTAGCACAAAAAATTCATTTACTTGAACATGAATATTATCCAAAAATTGTTGAAGAAACAATTATGAATAAATGAATGAAAGCCAATTCATAAAATGATACACATCCAACTTGCTTTCTTTAAGCAGCTATTTTGTGCAAAATCCTAGTTAAATGAAGAACAATTATTAGCAGTACAAGCTTTCTGTCGTAATATCACATGGCAAAATTTTATTTTTTGAGAAAAGCGCGAAGCGTAATACCTACAGGTATACTTTTGATTTTTTGTATTACTTCTTTTACACAGGTAAAAGTGAGTGGTAAAGTGTATGATGTTACCCAACACAAACCACTGGAAGCTGTAAGTGTTATGAGCAGTTCGGGAGGAGGCACCATTACGGATAACAGTGGCCGGTACACTATAATTGTAAGCGAAAAAGATTCTATTTGGTTCTCTTATCTTGGTAAACCAACTCCGAAATTTCCGGTACTTACGATTGTAAATACCCAAAATTTCGAAATTTCATTGCATGTAAACGTGGCTGATCTCAAACAAATAATTGTAACGCCCCGCAATTACAGGGTAGATTCATTACAGAACAGGATCGATTATGCCACCGCTTTTAATTTTAGACGGCCCAATTTAGAAACTCTGACATCGATTAGCCCATCAGGAGGAGTTGGTTTAGATATCAATGAGTTTATCCGAATGTTTCAATTCCGAAAAAATCGTCGAATGGAAGCTTTCCAGGAAAGGTTACTAAGGGAAGAAACGGAAAAATATATTGATTATCGTTTCAATCGTGCATTAATAATTCGGTTAACACAATTAAGAAGTGCTGAGTTAGATACTTTCATATCCTGGTACAGACCCGGCCTTGAATTTACAGAATCAACTACCGACTACGAATTTCAATCTTATATTAAACGGTGTTACCTTCAATACAGGCGCTATAAAAATTTATTGGGAGAAGCAAAGAAGGAAGAGGAAAAGTGAATTGTGAGTAGTGAATTGTCAATAGTGAATAGGTAACTTGCGTAGTTAATGTTCATTTGACTTTTGACTTTAGCAGAATTTATAAAAACAACCGAATCATGGATCAAACAACACTGGGTATCGGTACCCGCTTGCAGCACAATCAACTCGGACCGGGAGTAATAGTTGGTATACGCTATGCTACGTACCTTATATCTTTTATTAATCATGGCCTCAAAGAAATTGACAAAACGGATACACAACTGGATGAGATTATTCCAGAAAATGTTACCGAAGAAATAGAAACGCATAGTGAAGTAGAAAAATCTCTCTTAAAAATTTTGCGGTTGTGGGGAGGCATTTCTGAAAAAGTACCCATGGGTGATCGATGGTCGGGTGGAAAACTATTGTTACAACCTGCTGATAAAACACAAAAACCAAAAGAAATTCCCATTGAGGATTTCTTTCATAAAATTGTGATGTTGCGCGACCGTATCAGAGTATTGGAACAAAATATCAACAGTAATAAAAAATTAAATGATGAAGACAAAGTAAATATTCAGCAATATATTAC
>JBJXDV010000449.1:0-5829 GCA_046153465.1 Chitinophagaceae bacterium | reverse complement strand
TTGCCATTTGAATTTACATAAAACGTTTTCTATACCTCATGGCGGCGGCGGACCAGGCATGGGACCGATTTGCGTGAAGAAACACCTGGCACCCCATTTATCTTCGCATATAGTAAATAGTGAGTGGTCAATAGTGAGTGGAAAGATCTCTGAAAATTCTCCTGCGGTTTCGACCCTGCATACTGACACCGGGCTGCAGGCTACAGGCTCCAGGCTACTACAAAAAGGTGCAGTAAGTGCGGCTCCTTATGGAAGCGCTTCTATTTTGCTAATCAGTTACGCTTATATAAGGTTGTTGGGTGCTGAGGGAGTAAAGACAGCAACCGAGTATGCTATATTGAATGCAAACTATATGAAAGTGCGGTTGCAGAAAGATTTTGAAATTTTATATACTGGCAAAAACGGAACCTGTGCGCATGAATTTATTGTAGATCTCCGACCGTTTAAGGCCAGTGCTGGTATTGAGGCAGAGGACGTAGCCAAGCGATTAATTGATTATGGGTTTCATGCCCCCACCATGAGCTTTCCTGTTGCTGGTACGATTATGATTGAACCAACGGAAAGTGAAGACAAGGCCGAGCTGGATCGCTTTTGCGATGCATTGTTAAGTATTCGCACAGAAATAAGAGCCATTGAAGAAGGTAAATCAGATAAAAAAGACAATGCATTAAAAAATGCGCCCCATACACAGGCGGTTGTTATGGCCGATAACTGGAATCATTCCTATTCCCGTTCCGTAGCTGCATTCCCGTTAGCCTACGTGCAAGCAAACAAATTTTGGCCCTCGGTAGCGAGAGTAAATAATACTCATGGAGATCGGAATTTAATTTGTACCTGTGAGCCGGTTGAAAGTTATATGGAGCAGGAAGCATGAGTATTTACTAGAATAGTATATTTTGAAACCTAAAATCTTTAAGATTCTAAAACATTTTAGGTTTCAATAATTCCATTAATAAATTATTTGCTAAAATTTGATAGTTAAAAAATCAGCATAGAAAACCTACCCCAAGAGAAGAAAATAAAATGAATACTTATTAACCTTCATTTTTTAGAACTGCGTAAAGGCTCTTTAACTTCAATGATTATTGCCTTACTACCGGTTTTTCCATCTGGGGTTATACCTTGTAAAATCACTGCAAATTTTCCTGCAAGGTCTGAACTATAAAAACTAATATCCTGTTTACCACTTGAATTAGTATTGATATCGGGCGACCAATACAATAGATTTCGGTAATCTGGCAACCTGCTTTCTATCTGTTGAGGTGTTTCATAAACCGGCGAATAAAATTCCCGCTGCAATTGGAGTCCTGCATAATCTATAACGGTAGCATGCGGGTCCAGTTCATAACCTGCAAGGTCACCCTTATAGGTAATAAAATTTACAATACCCGCAAAAAATAGATCTCCGTAACAATACAACCGGGAAACAATTTCCATCTTCCGAATTTTAAGGGGGTCATAATTCATAAATCTGTCGAAATCAAAAGCAGGTACCCCATCAACCAATACCAAGGGATCAATTTCAAAAAACTGCCTGCGCAATTCATCGAATACAGGTAAATGATATCTTCGATTTTTAATTGCAACACTTACCTGTGGTACATACTCACGCAACACTTCATCTAAAGTGGTAAACCGAACATAGTTGTCGAGCAGGTAACTGACATCTGCCTTGTTATAAAAAGCAGTTGAATCGATACCAGGTAATTTATATCGATTTTTTTTGTTTCCATTAAATACATTTTGTACCTGTACCCCAATATGATGGTATCGTAAATCGTCTGCAGGCAGTGTATGAATATCAATTGCAGGAGGTACATCCTCTTTAAATTTCTCCGCAAAGGGGCTTGCAATTTCAATTGAATAACCGCTATCCATCTTACTATTGGTTTGAACGATAATTTCTCCTTCATTATAAAAATCATTCACCTCAAATTTTACGATCCCATCCTCACTACTTCTGGCTGTTTTAAATTGTGTTCGGGTACTGGGTACCGATAAAAATCCATCAATCCCTTTTCCGGGCAATCCTGTGCTGTTCTCTACAATTTTCCCAATTATTAGATGACTAACATATTCGGGAATGAAATCAAATCCCTGTGTTTTATTTTGAAGCACCCGTTCCCAATTGAATCTTCTCCAGCCATGTGTAAGCATTAAGTTATCAATTGCATCCTCCCTATAAGAATCAATAGTATTAAAATAATATCCTGGAGATTCAATAGTACCAGTAAGATCCGAGCTTAACCATAGATAACTGCTTATATCCATCTCCTCCATTTCCTGCAACGAATCAATACGAATTACCGCCATTGACATATTTGCCCCCGCAGGTTTTCCATCCTGGTTGGATGTACTGATTTGAAGATTTATCTTTTTCCGAGCTTCATATTTCTTCAAATCAGACGTAACGGCTACTTCTAATCGTTGTTTTGGATAAGTAAAATAAAGTCGCTCACAAACAGGTTGCTTATTGCCATTAAAAATGGTAAAATGTGATATTCCATCGCCCAATTTATTTTTATCCATAAAAAACACCGACTGCCCATTAGCGCTAGTACTACTTGTTACAAATTTAACCGACCCTCGTGTATGAGCAAATAGATAAACGAATGGACCAACTGAATTTATTAACGTTGTTCGAACGGTTATCTTAAGTTGATTTGTGCCTGTTTCTTCCAATTGAAGAGTGTATCCATCTTTATAGGCTGCCGGTAGTTCTTTAATGATCTCTTGTCCGTTTGGCAAACGAACCCTTGCTTTATACAAGTGGCCCTGTTGTGGTGTCATCAAAAAATTTCCCATTCCAAATTTCAACGAGGAAAAATGAACCAGCGTATCATTTTGATCGTTGATCACTACCCCTGCGCAGGATATTCCTTTTCCGGTTTTATCTACTGTGTGAAATGCAATTTTACTTTGTATCCCATTCACCAGATTTCCTCCTTCCGGAAAAAATTGTATATCATAAATTTCCTTTGGAATAGAAGCAGGACCTTCAACTGCTTTACGGGAATTTAATATTCTAATCCTTTTATAAAAGAAATAGTCTGCAAGGCCATTTTTCATCCAATTCGTGTAGGCACGAAGGTTATAGGTTCCGGAAACCAGGGATAAAGGAAGATCGAATGAACCATTTCCAGTACCATTTCTTAAAGAAATTTTTGCCTTTAATACAGGCTTGTTGTTGTTATCAAGCACCTCTACATAAGCAATTTTACTGACGGATACCGGTGAATTAAAGAAGGCATTTACATTGTATAGTTTAAACCAGCAAATTTCTCCAGCCAGGTACACATCTTTATCGGAGTGTAAATATATTTTTTCTATGAAGGAATGTTCCTGGTAATTCTTAAAAGATTCCTGCAAAATAATTTCACCGGAATTTTGTGCTACGGTTTTTGACGTAAAAAGAACAGCAAACAGAAAGAGCCCAAACCTTGCAGGTAATGAGTTTTTTAATTGTTGAAGGATGTTTGTTGTATTTAAATATTTTTTTTTCATAGCTTAAATGCGTAACTAATTATGGCCAGAAAATAGGTTTCATGTTTGTTCCCGTAAATGTGCAATCCACACAGTCTGGTATAGACGCTATAAAAGTCAGGATTTCTCCAAAAGGGCTAATTTTTTTTGCATAGGCAGGCATCAATCCAAGTCCTAAAAATTTTATACTATCGCTTTGATTTACTATTTCCACAGGCCTGCAATTGCTATTATAGTTCCATCCGGGTACTTCAGACGGCCTGATAAAAATCCTTTTTTCCTGTGCCTTACAGATATTTACAAAACCTATTACAGGCTCGTCCGGATCGGTTACGCAGTAAATATTCCCTTTCAATTCTGAAGGTTGCGCGTCAAAAATAGAGCCGGTTCCCTCGGTATTTTTTTTCATTCTTTCTAAAAATTCATACCCTTCTTTACTCCAACTGTACTGCTTTACATTAATACTGTACAATACACTTATTTGCTGTGAAGAGGGAGGAATAAACGTTAGCGGAAGGTAGATAGCATCCCGGCTAAGCCTTGCAGAAGATCCGAGTAAAAGGTTTGTGGAAGAATTATATTTCCAGCAGGTATATATGCTTGAGTCGATTGAAAAAGTAATTAGATCTTTATACCCTACTATGTAGCTATCGCCACCTCCACCTGGAAGTGGTTGGGTATAATATTTCAGATAGGAGGGGTATGGCGAATGAAATTCCCATGTTTCTGTATACTCCCACTGGTAATAGCGCGTATTGTTTTGAGGATCGCTTGTACTTATATACAATTGTACCCCATCATTTTCCCTTTTCCAACTAATGTCTTCAATAGGTGGGTTATTTTTAACAACCGAAAAATCAGAAAGATATTCTTTACCTGCTGTTGTTTTTATCCGGAGCCTGTACTTATGAGCAGTATTTAGATTAAGGTCAATTCCTTCGTAGCGTCCATTGCCTTTTTCAAAAAGCGAATAAAATTAATTATCATCTCCTTCCACTGTTAGAGTGGCCCCCACTTCACCATCAAATTTTCGTATATCTAATTTAGTTGTTCGGCTTAGTTTAATGGTGGTAGTTCCCTGCCCACTAAAAATAGCTCCTTCCACCACCAGAAATCCTGTTTCTGGTGATTGAAATGGCGATACATAAATTTCCTTACAGCCCGATGCTATGTAAACAAGTAATGCAAAAAATATTTTTTTCATATTTCAATTTTAAAACCGAATATTAAAATTTATGTAGGGAATAGCAGTTCCAAATATGGAAAGCTTGTACCCGTTGATCGTTCCATTTTCAGATATATAATAAACAGAGTAAGGATTTTTTCTTGCTGTAAAATTATATACTCCAAAGGTCCATGAATTATGTGTTTTCTGATATATTTTATGGTTGCCGTCAATATTCATAGAAAAATCAGCCCTGAAATAATCCGGAATGCGGAAAGCATTTCTATCACTATATAACGTTCGTATGGAACCGCCGAATGAAAAAACACCTACAGGAAGTGTAATTGGCCTGCCGGTGCTATACGTTGCATTCATAGAAAAACTAAATCGGTGGTTCACCCGGTAATTACTAATAACAGTAATATCATGCGGTTTATCGTAATTAGAGGGAAAATAATTTCCCCGGTTTACAATTTCGCCTTTTGACGGATCATCAATTTTTAAAAAAACGCGCGACCAGGTATAACTAATCCATCCATTAAATTTTCCAGATAGTTTTTTAACAAGCAGTTCCACTCCATAAGCCTTCCCCTTTGATCCGATTACATCTGTTTCAATATGGGGATTTAAAACCAATACGGCGCCACTTTTATAATCGAGGTAATTGGATATCCGTTTATAATATATTTCTACTGAAGTTTCAATGGTATTCGATTTAAAATTTTTATAGATACCAAGAGAAATCTGTTCGCCGTATTGAGGTTTTATATTGGGGTCACTTAATTTCCAAATATCAGTGGGGGCCACAGTGGTAGTATTGGAAACTGAATGAATATATTGCCGTTGGGTATTAAATCCGAGTTTTATTGAAAAACTATCTGTAAGAGCGTAACGGGCAGATATCCGGAATTCGGGACCGCGATATGTTTTAATAAATTCTCCTTGTGAATAAGCTACCTGCCCTACCATATTGTTCACCGTTAGTGGAAGCCCGGGGGCATAGGTATTGATCGTTTGAGCGCCCAACGAATTGAAGATAGAGTAACGGATACCCCCTTCTACAGAGAATGAATTATTTATTGTATACCGATCGTTTATATATAGTGCAGACTCAAGAGCCTGTTCCTTTCCAATGATCTCCGGAACTACCAGTGAAGTAGAGCCTATTGGTTTAAATGAAC
>JBJXDV010000448.1:0-4643 GCA_046153465.1 Chitinophagaceae bacterium | reverse complement strand
GGTTAACAGGACCCAAACTACCCAGGGCTTTTCGTAATTTTTTAAAATCTTCTTCTTCGTAGCTCTCCCTGCTAAGAGGAATATCTTCGGGCTCTTCCTTTAGTTGCTTAAATACATCTGAAGTCTTTCTCTCTTTTTTACAATAGTCTGCATGCAGGTTACGGGCCAATTGATAGATCCAGGATTTGAAACTGCCTGTTCGTTCATTGAACGTGTGCCGGTAACGCAAAATGCGGTAGAATAAATTCTGCGTCAGGTCCTCACTTGCACTCCGATCATCCGTAAGGCGTAAAAAAAAATTGAAAAGCAACACATGGTATCGTTCAAACAACTCAGCCAGGTCAGCCAATTGACCCTCCCTT
The DNA here is from genome assembly GCA_046153465.1 of Chitinophagaceae bacterium. GTDB lineage: Bacteria > Bacteroidota > Bacteroidia > Chitinophagales > Chitinophagaceae > Endoryza. The sequence goes on along the minus strand of JBJXDV010000448.1, from coordinate 4,281 downwards.
ACTTTATTCATTAATATTTCATCTGTTAGCTTGGTCACCGGCAGTTGTTATTTCTTAAAAAGGTTACTTGCAATCAATAAAAAGGTTACAAGAAAAAGGTAATTTTTTTCGGAACAGTTAAATTATTCAGTAAAAGCTGTTCAAAAGCAACACTTAATGGTACAAAGTTAGCAACACCCTATTGTAACAATTTACTTAGGATCTGATTTTGGAAAAATCAGTATTATCTGTAACCCCAATGAAAAGTTTTCTCACTGGCCTTGTGCAGGGATCTTCCTAAATATTACCTGACTGTCTTCTCCTACAATTGAATATATTAGTGAAATCAAATCCCTATCGCCCATACTTAAACATTGTTATGGAATTAAAAGCAGCAGACTATATAATAATTCTGATCTATTTTGCTTTTGTAATTACCGTTGGGTTTATCATAAAGAAGAAGATAAAATCCAGTAACGATTTTTTAGCCAGCACCCGTAGTATTCCTCTTTGGATAACAAGTCTTGCATTTATTTCTGCTAATCTTGGTGCACAGGAAGTTATTGGTATGGTGGCATCGGGCGCCAAGTATGGAATTATGACGGTGCACTTTTATTGGGTGGGCGCCATTTTTGCCATGGTTTTCCTCGGTGTTTTTATGATGCCTTTTTATTATGGAAGTAAAGCAAGGAGTGTTCCTGAATATTTACGTATGCGCTTTGATGAGAAGACAAGGGCATTGAATGCTATTTCGTTTGCTGTAATGACGGTGTTTTCATCGGGTATTTCATTGTATGCATTGGCAAAAATGCTGGAGATCATTTTAAAATGGAATTTTGATGTCTCTATATGGATAGCAGCAGGTATTGTGATGGTATATACTTTTTTAGGTGGATTGAAAAGTGCAGTTTATAATGAAGTACTACAGTTTTTCTTAATCGTATTGGGCTTTTCTCCGCTTGTTATTATAGCACTGCAAGATGCCGGGGGATGGACCGCCATTAAAGAACAATTGAATCCGAATATGACCCACGCCTGGAAATATATGGGAGATACAAACTCCAATCCAATGGGCCTGCATTTTATGTCGCTTATATTCGGTTTGGGTTTTGTGATGTCGTTTGGTTATTGGTGTACTGATTTTTTGGTTATTCAACGGGCGATGATTGCAAAAAACATGCGGGAAGCGCAGTTAACACCCATCATCGCCGCTATTCCAAAAATGCTGATGCCATTGATTGTGGTATTGCCAGGTATCATTGCTATTGCATTAATGCAACCCGCATTAGCTAATGGTTATACGATACCACTTGATGAATCCGGCCAATTGGACTATACCATGACCTTGCCATCACTGATCGCCCACTATTACCCAAGCGGATTATTGGGCGTTGGTATTACCGCACTGATGGCTTCCTTTATGAGTGGTATGGCTGGCAATGTTACAGCTTTTAATGCTGTATTTACTTTTGATATCTATCAACCATATTTTGTAAAAAATAAATCAGACAAACATTACTTATTGGTAGGGAAATATGTTACGGTAGCCGGCATCCTTATTTCTATTGTAACCGCTTATATTGCTAAAGGATTTAATAACATCAATGATTTTTTGCAACTGGTATTTGGTTTTGTAAATGGACCGTTGTTCGCTACCTTTTTATTGGGAATGTTTTGGAAGAGAACAACCGGGCATGGTGCTTTTTGGGGGTTACTTGCCGGAACAGCGGGGGCGGCACTAACTCATGGACTTACTATTGCAGAGGGGAAGGGCGGATGGATAACACCGCTATATGAAGTTAAAAGTGGAATGGGCCAGGCATTTATTGTAGCAGGCGTATCATGGATCATAAACTTTTTTACTACGATTGCGATAAGCCTGCTAACCAAACCAAAGCCTGTGGAAGAACTAAAAGGATTGGTGTATTCATTGACTGAAAGAACAATTCAACCCAGGGGCCCCTGGTACCAGCGGGTGGTTCCACTTGCAATTCTACTGCTTGCATTAACGATTCTGCTGAATATTATTTTCTTCTAAAAAAATAAACATGTATAAAAGATTTGGTCAGCTAAGTTTTATAATCGGATTCTTTTTTATCCTTGTTTCCGTGGTTCTTTTTATCAACACTATGTTCAAACAAATCTTCGATAACGTAAGTATCTACACCTCTATCGCTTTTATGGTTTTTGGACTTACCATGATTTATTTAAGTAGTAGAGAAAAAACTGACAATTAACTATTTATTGAGTACACCTTTTAATACAGGAATTTTTGCATTGGGTGAAAAGCTGATGCTCGTTTCAATAGAAATAGTATTTCCATCAATTTTGCAGGTTAATTTTTCTGTATGCGGACTTTCAAGATACCGAAGGATAATTTCAATTGTAGAACCATCTATCCAGCCATATTTTCCAGCAACTTTGGTAGCAGGCAATCCAACAAAATGATTTTTAGCGGCACCTACGAGTGAAGGACCCCGGCGGGTTGTCTCATTCATTTTCCAGGAGGAGGAGCCTAAATTTAGTTTATACGTGGCCGTATCATCTTTAATTACAAGAGCGCTATTGTTATTGTTTAAATCAAATTGTATTGTCTTAATCTTTTTAGCATTTGGTTCAAATAGGTAAGTAAAATTGAACGAAGGAGCCATTACCGAAGAATCGGTTGCCATGGACAATTCATTAATTGATAAGTTTAATAATTTTTGTTTTAATAAACTGTTGCCTTTTTTATCAGCAATTGATTTAGTTGAAGTGAATGCTGGCAGCAAGTGTTCCCAAACAAGATCCAACTCGCCCTGCATATCGCCTGTTTCGGAAGTAATTGCAATCACGGCATCCTGTTCGGGGAATACCAATATATACTGACCAAAAGCACCATCGCCACGATAGGTATTATGACGGCTGCGCCAGAATTGATAGCAGTATCCCTGCCGCCAATCACTGGAATCCTTAGCCGCTTGTGAAAGTTCCGGCGTTTGCTCTATTTTTTTGGTAGTAGCTTCCTCAATCCATGAAAGAGGAAGCACTTGTTTGCCTTTCCATTTTCCTTTTTGTAAATAGAGTTGACCAAATTTTGCAAGGTCCTCTGTTTTTATCCGAAAACCCCAGCCACCGGTATTAATTCCTGCGGGATCGATTTCCCAATCAACACCCGTTATTCCCAATGGTTGAAATAAGCGCGGACGTAAATAATCAATTATTTTTTGTTTAGTAACTTTTTGAACAATGGCAGAAAGCATATAAGTTGCCATTGAATTATACAGAAACTTACTACCTGGTTTAGATGAAATGGGTAACGCTAAGAATGCCTTGATCCAATCCTCATTCATAGAAATTACTGGTCCCGTAGGATCGGGATCCTGTCCAACAGCCATCGTCAACAGGTTCTTTATAGTTAATTCCGAGAGATTTGGACTGATCGTTGCAGGTAATTTATCCGGAAAAAATGAAATCACCTTATCGTTGACAGTTATGCGCTTTTCGCTTACGGCAAAGCCAACTGCAGTAGATGTAAAACTTTTGCTTACGGAATACATGGTATGTTTTAACTCCGGCCGGTAGGGCTTCCACCATCCTTCGGCAATTACTTTTCCGTGCCTCAGCATCATGATGCTATGAAACTCGTGCTTGCTTTTAGCGGCAGCCTCCAAAAACGAAATGATATTTTTTGAAGAAACCCCTTCTGCTTCGGGGGTACTGCGGGGTAATACTCTTGTTTGGGCATAAACCTGGAGAGATACAAATAATAGTATTGAAATAATTATTGGCGGAAATTTTCGTACACTCATAATATATAGGTTGAATAGGTGATCTAAGATCTGCTCCTTTAAATATACGATTATATCCGGAGCAGGTATAAACTGCGATCGCCATTTTTTCTGCGGGCAATCATTCAGTAGTCTTCAAAAAAACCAATGCGGTATTTGGACTTATTTCTGAGAAGAAAAAAACGTTCAATCCAACGAAAAACACCGTTTGATTGGTAGTGGTAACCTGTATTCTTGCCTAAGACAATATTGCATAACAGAAATGATACGCTCAGTGCAATAAAAGTTAGTAATAGTAAATAAACTAATATTTCAATAATTGGTAAAATGATTTTTTATGAATATGCTTTTTAATAAAAATCCAATTGCTTTTTTTGTATCGGTGCTCCTTGTATTGGTAAGTAGTTCCTGTAAAAAAGAAATTAAAAAAGATATAAAACCAGATGTAATTGAAGTATTTGGAGGCTCCCCATTTGGACCCGACCCAACCTGCCAGGAATTTCTGCAGGCAGACCTGACCGCCGATAGTATA
>JBJXDV010000447.1:0-27277 GCA_046153465.1 Chitinophagaceae bacterium | reverse complement strand
CCTTAATAAACCCTTCCTGCAACATATCCTCCGCATCTTCCTTGTTGTGGGCAAAACGAAAGCATACCGCAAGCATCTTAGGACTATACCTGGTGTACAGTTCTTTTTGACTTGAGGGATGGTTGTTTAAACAGCCTGATAAAATGGCTTGTTCGGTCATAATAACCTTTTGGTTTCCCCGTAATTTAGACAAATTCTTTCAATCGCGTGCTGCTTATGCCGATATTTTTATTTAAAACCCTTCGCCGTGTTTTTATTTATTTTGACATGGTTACACCTCTTTTTTCGGGATCAAAAATTAGTTCTTAGTGCAACGATAAAATTCCTGCCGGGAGCAGAAAATCCGGAAGCAAAGTATCGGTAGTTACGGTCAAATATATTTTCTACACCTACCTGTACCTGAGTATGTTGACTAAGAAAAGTATAGCTTGCCCTGGCATTAATTGTAAACCAGGAAGGCATTCCGTTTATGGTAGCATACTGCTGGTTATCTTCTCCATCTGCATTGTATTGATCTAATTTTTTCCATCCATTATATAGTGCAAATAATTCGGCGCCCCATGTTTTTTTGTTTAATTGTATGCTCGTTTTACCAAAAATAGGCGGAACATGATCTAATGGCTTTGAGTCAACGAATGCATTAACGAGTTTATAAGTACCGTCAGGCTGCTTTTGGAATACCGAGGAGGTTTTAGTGGCATCTGTTTCAAAACTCCCCTTTGTATAGTTTAATGTGCTTGTTAACGATAAGTAATTTGTGAATGCGAAGGATACCGCAGCATTAAAGCCATAAATAGTTGCCTTATTTTTATTTTGGCTGGTGAGTACCTTGCTCATAACTCCATTGTATAAAACAGAATCTTTTCCATTAATCGTAGAAGGCGCTTTTACAATAGCATTTCGAAAAAGAGTATAAAATCCAGTAAGCTCCACCGTTAGTTTTTGAGCAACGATATGTGTAAATGAAACATCTGCATTATAGGTATATTCCGGTTTAATATCGGGATTTGGAAAAACAACTTGTTTGGCGGCAGTACTCGATTCGAAAATTTTGGTGAGATCGTCAATATTAGGTGAACGGAAACCAGATGCAAGTGATACCGCTATTTTGGTATTTTTTTGTGGAAGAAAAGATAACCCAAGGTTTCCTGTTACAGAGGAATTATTCTGTTTAATAGCAGTAAAAGGAAGATTGAAAAAAGAATTATCGACAAGCGAAGATTTAAGATCTGCCAGTTGGAATCGGATACCATCATTCAATACCAGTTTGCCGGAATAAAATTTATAAAGATGCTGCGCATAGATAGCAAAATAATTCATTTTGTTTATGCCATCAGGATAACGTGTATCCAGCTTTACTTTTGCTCCTGTATTTATATTGGTTCGATCAGCAACAGACTTAACATCGTTTAACTGACCATCAATACCAGCCGTTAATTCATTTTTGCCCCATTTTTTTCTTCCGTCTATTGTAAATGCCCAAACTTTAAGGTGTTCGCGACGGCTGTCAAATCTGTCGTAACGTCGATATTCTCTTGTTTGCCGGCTTTCTTCAATATCCTGATAGTTTATATTGGCTTTTATTTCATTTATAAAACCGGCACTGCTAATTCCCAATTCATAAGACCCCATTATTCTTTTTTGTGGCCCGTAATACCATTCGGCATAACGAAGCGTTCCATTTTTAATATCCTGTAAACGATCGTAACGGGGAACATCATTTGTATTTGATAACTGCAGATTTACCAAATGCGTTATGTTTGCAGATGGCTTAAATAGAAATTTCTGTGTGATATCCCATTGCTTATATCCAGAAAAACGCTGTACCCGGTCATCCGGGTTTTTTACTACTGAATCAATTCCGTTTATTCGCGTAACATACTGACTTCTTCTTCCAAAATCGGGATATTTGTCAGTATACTGATCTCCCATTTTCATATCTCCGAAATTGTTGAAATTATAAGCCTGCAACCAGGCAAATTTTTTACCGCCTATACTCGCATCTGCATGAATTGTTTTTTCATCGTTTACCGAACTATAACGGATAAATCCGCTTCCTGCAACCAATAAATTTCTATCAATTGATAGCTTCGGTATTTTGGTGCGAAAGTGAATAACACCTCCTAAAGCATCACTACCATACAACGTTGAAGCAGGTCCGTAAAGCACTTCAATTTTTTCCAACATATTCTGATCTATAGTTATTGAATTTTGTAAATGACCCGAGCGATAGATAGCATTATTCAATCGTACTCCATCTACAATTAACAATACCCGGCTGGCTTCAAAGCCGCGAATAACCGGGCTACTGCCACCTTGTTGACTCTTTTGGACAAAAATGTTTCCTGTATTTATCAATAGGTCCCCGGTATTTTGTGTATTATAATTGGCAATAGTCGTGGCCGTTATAACATCAATTCCTTGAGCGATATTTTTTTTCTTTTCCTGAAACTTGTTGGACGATATAATAACTTCATCAAGGGTAGTTATACCAGCAGTATCACTGCTTGTTTGCGAGGCCGCTTTTAATGAAAACAGCAATAGGATGAATTGTACAAGTATAATTCTCATTGTAAGAACAATTAATTTTAAAAATAGAATTGTAGTTGACTGGGTACCTTTTAAAGCCCGTCATTAATGTAATCATTAAGAAGTAGTCGTTGAATCAGGCCTTAGGCGGGGGTGCTGGTGTAGCTATACAACTGCTTATTAGAAATGCTGAGTTATTACCAGAATAGTTTTTGGAACTGATTATTGAAGGATGGAGTATTGGTGTACAATTTTCTTCATAAAAAAGAAGGATCGAAACAATTGTTGTAACGGTTGCGGTATGCTTTTTATTTTTTTCCTGCTGGCTTTGAAATTGAATAATTTTTTGTTTTAGAAGAGTTTCTTTTTCATCAAAGAGTCCTTTGAAAACGGCTATTTCATTTTCAATATCAATCGACTTTATATCGAATAACTTTCCATCTATAATAACTTCTTTATCTTTTTTATACCATATGACATCTTTAAGCGGAACCCGAACTGTTTGAATATACTGCTTTTCGAGTTTCTCCTCCATTTGATGGTGGATATATACTTGTGCTACTTGGTAATGAATCAATAAAAAACCAGGTATGCTTACAATAGTAAGTAATAACAAAGCTGTTATAGATTTCCTATATCGGTTCATACTTTACTAAGTTAGGACATTCCCAGTCATTTCCAGTGGAATGGGTAGATTCATCATCGTTAACAGGGTTGGTGCAATATCTCCCAACTTGCCAGGTTTAAGATTTCCTTTCCATTCTTTATCAATAACAAATAAAGGAACCAAATTCAACGTATGTGCGGTATTAGGTGTTCCGTCTTCGTTGATCATATAATCGGCATTGCCATGATCGGCCGTTAAAAAAGTGACGTACCCATGTTCGAGGGCAGCAGTTACAACGCGTTGAACACAGGTATCTACAGTTTCTACAGCTTTAATGGCGGCGCTCCAGATACCCGTATGACCAACCATATCTGCATTGGCATAATTCAAACAGATAAAATCAGCAGTTTCTTTTTCAATTTCCGGAACAATTGCATTCGTTAATTCAACAGCACTCATTTCGGGTTGAAGATCATAGGTAGCAACTTTTGGAGAAGGAATCATTATTCTTTGTTCTCCTTTAAACGGAACCTCTCTTCCACCGCTAAAAAAGAACGACACATGGGGGTATTTTTCAGTTTCCGCAATACGTATTTGTGTTTTATGATTCTTCTCCAGTATTTCTCCGAATGTATTGACAAGGTTATCATTTTCAAAAATTGCGTGTATGTTTTGAAAAGTTTTATCGTATTCGGTCATAGTAGTAAAATACAAGTCTAATTTTTTCATTCCGTACCCTGGCATACTTGTTTGAGACAATACCTCGGTTATTTCACGGCATCGATCTGTTCGGAAATTAAAACATAGCACCGCATCTCCATCTTTAATAGTAGTTAAAGGTTGTTTATCTTCCCCGATAATTACAGTTGGTTTAAAAAATTCATCGGTGATAGATTGCTTGTACGAATTTTCAATTGCACCAATTGCATCCGTGGCCATTTCTCCATTTCCATTTACCAGCGCATCATATGCAAGTTTAACTCTTTCCCATCTTTTATCGCGGTCCATGGCATAATAACGTCCACACACAGTGGCAATTTTCCCGGTTGTTTCGTTAAGATGTCTTTGTAGATCCGTCATAAATCCCAATCCACTTTTCGGGTCCGTATCACGCCCGTCTGTAAAAGCATGTACAAAAACAGTTGTCAACCCTTCCTTTTTACACAACGAAAGGATAGCTTTTAAATGAGTAATATGTGAATGAACACCACCGTCACTTACTAATCCAATAAGATGAAGAGGTTTATTGTTCAGTTTAGCAAATCGAATAGTAGCCAGCAACGGCTCGTTCCTGAAAAATTCTCCATCACGTATTGAAACATTAATGCGTTGTAACTCCTGATAAACAATTCGACCGGCACCTAAATTGAGATGACCCACTTCACTATTACCCATCTGACCATCGGGTAAGCCAACCATTTCGCCGCAGGTTGTAAGGGTTGTATTCGGATATTTTTTATATAAAGAACTTACGAATGGAGTTTGGGAATTTTGGATTGCATCGGAAGATTTAACTTTTCCCAATCCCCAACCGTCCATAATAACAAGAATTGCTTTTTTTCCGGCCATGTAATTTTTTATTTGGTAGTTTAACCATCAAAGGTAATTGAATACCTGCTTGTTGGTATTTTTTCAGCGTAAACTTACTTTGGCATGTTTTTGGCAACTTTCAGGCAGAAAACAATTGAATATGAAACAAATTTATGGATGGGCAGTTTCGGTATGTTTGCTCCTCCTTATATCTTTCACACCTTACTACTCAATTGAAGAAGTGGTAGATGCTATGAAAAATGGGAATGCGACTCAATTATCAAAATATTTTGACGAACGCGTGGATATTTCAATGCCAGGGAAAAATGACAATTACAGCCGGAGCCAGGGTGAAATGATTCTGAAAGATTTTTTTAGCAATAACGATGTCAAAGATTTCCAGATAAAACATAAAGGAGAAAATAATGGTTCACAATTTTGTTTTGGTATATTACAAACAAAAAACGGAAACTATCGTACTAAACTTTATATGAAACAGAAAGGAGATAAACAGGTTTTACAAGAAATAGGATTTCAACGGGTAGATTAATGCTATTCGATATATTATAGTTTGGCCCACAGCATATGCATATGCTGTGGGTTTTTGCTTTTAAGATATATTTGCGAATGATTTCTTTTAATGAACAATTGAACCTCCTGATTAAGAATGCATTTCTGGAAGATGTAGGTGATGGTGATCATTCAGCACTTAGTTGTATACCGTTTGATGCAAAAGGGAAGGCAGTGCTTAAAATTAAGCAGGAGGGCCTGTTAGCCGGTATAGAGATCGCTCAAAAAATTTTTCAATTTAAAGAACCGTCGTCTTCTTTTATCGCCCATAAAAAAGATGGGGACCTTATGAAATACGGTGAAATTGCTTTTGAAGTCAGGGCCTCCGTTCATGGCATACTTCAATGCGAACGGTTAGTATTAAACTGTATGCAGCGAATGAGTGGCATCGCTTCTTTAACGAAGTTATATGTTGACAAACTTATTGGCTATAAAACTAAATTATTAGATACACGTAAAACAACTCCCAATTTTCGATTACTTGAAAAAGAAGCTGTACGAATCGGTGGTGGTGTAAATCATCGCATGGGCCTCTATGATATGATTATGCTTAAAGACAATCATATTGATTATTGTGGTGGAATTGAACAGGCTATTGAAAGATCTTATGCTTACAAAGAAAAAATAAAACCCGGGTTGAAAATTGAAGTAGAAACAAGAAGCCTGGGTGATGTAAAAAAAGTGTTAGCCGCCGGAAAAAATAAAGTATTTCGTATTATGCTGGATAACTTTACGCCGGATGAAGTTACAGAAGCCTTATCGTATATAAATGGTCAGATGGAAACAGAAGCAAGCGGGGGGATTAATCTTGATAATATTATTGACTATGCTGCTACCGGTGTTGATTACGTGAGCGTAGGCTCATTGATTCATCAGGCGAAAAGTGTGGACCTGAGTTTGAAAGCAGTAACTAACTGAATCATTTTTGTTTTCAAGGGTAGAATAAAACAGCACTAATTTATTTGTCTCTCTTTTAATTTGATTTTTTGCAATGAGTAGAAAAAATAAACCCGATAACAGGGGCATTGTTTATAGCACTGATCCTGCATTTAAGTTTGAAGAAGATTCAATAGAACCAAACAGTGTAGTTCCTGCCCGGCAAAAACTTAAAGTGATGCTCGAAACAAAACACCGCGCAGGCAAAGCTGTAACGGTAGTTTATGGATTTGTTGGAAAAAATGAAGAACTGGAAACGTTGGGAAAGCAATTAAAGAATTATTGCGGAACCGGCGGATCTGTAAAAGATGGGGAAGCAATTGTACAGGGTGATCAACGCGATAAGGTTTTACAATGGTTATTGAAGAATGGATATACTGCCAGTAAGAAAGTAGGATGATTGTCAGTATCCTCCATTACAAATCTTAGCAAGGAATTTGCATATATACTTGGAAAAAAGTTTTATTACCTTTAAAATATAACGAATGAAAACAAGCCTTATACCTATTTTGTTAGTGATTGTACTAAGCAACACCGTAAATGCGCAATTGAAAGTTACGAAGCGATGTGATCCTTTTGTAGTTGATATTTTAAATGGAAAAGTGAATGAAACCAAACCGAATATTGGATTGGAAGAATTAAAAAAAACCTTTCCATGCTTTACCGGATCTGAAGCAGAAGACGCTACTGCCAAATGTGGTGGGGGCATTTGGTTTAAGGATAAGGATATATACTTTTATACAGGAAGAGATTATGTGCAAATAGGTGAAAAATTTAAGGGTAAACTTAGTTTAGCCCTGCTGGGAGCCAGCAGAAATAGTTTTTTTAAAACCCTTGGAAACCCCAGCATAAAAGATGAAACCTGGGACGCCTATCAAATGCAATACGGAACATTGGTATTACATTATAATAAAGCCGGCAAAGTAAACCTGATTCAATTTAGTACAAAGTCGAGTGATGCATTATCACTTTGTGAATAATTATTTTGTGTTAAGCTTTTTAAATCGGGGATTTTATTTTGCTATTTATTCATCCAACGTCTTTTTTATTAGTGAAATAAAATATTTCCTGTATCATTGAATAGGGTAGATCTATGGTCTTTCTATAAAATCGATTTTCTTCTACTATTTAGCTGTAACTTATACTAGTTTATTTGATTCTTCACCCCTAAATTATCATTTATGACTGCTGCTGCTAAATCGATTTACTATTTTGGATTCTATTTATATATTGTTGGGTTAACGCTGGTATTCATTCCAAACGTTTTACTTAAGTTGGTTCAACTTCCCGAAACTACCGAAGTATGGATACGGGTAGTTGGAGTTCTTGCTTTGTGTATCGGCTTTTATTACCATCAGGTAGGTGCCAAAAATATTCATTCATTTTTTCGGGTAACCATCCCTTCACGAATAATGGTATTTATTGCTTTTGCCATTTTTGCATTAATGAAATGGGTATCACCAATGCTAATTGGAATTGGTGCCATTGATCTCGCTGGTGCATTGTGGACCTGGTTCGCACTGAGGAAAAATTAAGTAAGGAGTCAGGAGTCGATAGATGGAAGTTAAAACAACCCCCGGCTCCGAACTATAGACTCCTGACTAATAACTATTCCTACTGTCCCTGTGCCAAACTATACGCTTTTTTATCCCCCCACATATTTAATAATTCAAAAGAACATATTTTAAAATTTCCACTAAGGCTAACATAAAGGCCAATAATATCTTGTTGATTCAGCGGTTCGCCATCTAAGCTTTCAAAACGGGCGTTGTAAAAATTCACAAGGTTTGTGAAAATAGAACCGGTGGGCCATACCTGTGTACCACGATTACTAATGTTAATCAGTTTAAATTTTACGCCAGCATGGCGCTCGCATTTCTTTGCAATTTCAGTGGGCTGTTGAGAACTTTCAATAAACATATCAACGCCTACAATTTTTTCTTCCTGCATTTCAACAGAAACCATCATTGGATTTTGATCAAGTTTAAAAACAGTTTGGGTGATGGGCTTATTGGGTAAAATGGGCTTTGGCACTACTTGCGGAATTTCCCCAAAATTATTAATGATGGCCTGGGCGAATTCAGTAGTGTTTACGGGTGCCTTACTCTTATCCCCAAAATCACCGGTATGTATACCGCTTTCTAACGTGTATAGTAATGCGTTTTCAATAATAGCTGCATTTTCCATAATGCCCAAATGGCGCAACATGGTTATACCACTTAATAATAAGGCTGTTGGGTTGGCGATATTTTTTCCTGCTATATCCGGTGCAGTTCCATGAACAGCTTCAAAAATACAGATATGATCTCCGATGTTAGCTGACGGTGCAAAGCCCAATCCTCCGACTAGCCCCGCACACAAATCACTTACAATATCCCCTTGGAGATTTGTTAATACAACTACATCGAATAAATCGGGGCGGGTCACTAACTTCATACAGAGATCGTCAACGATTATATCATCTGCTTTTAACTCGGGGTATTCTTCGGCTACTTCATAAAAACAATCAAGGAAAAGGCCATCGGTTATCTTCATAATATTTGCCTTATGTCCGCAGGTGATTCTTTTGGCATCTTTCTTTTTTGCCATTTCAAATGCATAATGAATTACCTGTAAACTTCCCGGACGGGTAATAAACCGGCGGCTGAGGGCAACATCATGTGTAAGCATATGTTCAATTCCACCATAAGTATCTTCAATATTTTCCCGAACAATCGTTACGTCAATCGGAATACCCGCTTTACTAAAAACAGTATCTACCCCATGAAGTGTTTGAAAAACCCTTTTATTAGCATAGGTGTTCCAGGTTTTACGGGCCGTTACATTTACACTTTTTACGCCTTTTCCCTTAGGAGTTTCCATAGGTCCTTTAAATAATATACCCAGATTCTCGATTGTTTGCTGCGATTCGGGCGTCATACCGTTGCTGAACCCTTTGTCGAAAACCCATTTTCCCATATCCACAAACTCATATTCCAACGCCACTTTACTTGCTTTAAAAATATTTAATACAGCATCCATTATTTCAGGACCTATTCCATCTCCTTTTGCAACTGCGATTTTCATTTAATTGTGTTTTAGAATTGTGTTTGTGGCTTTCAGTATGGGCAAATTTAGTAAGCCGGATACAGAAATCCCTATTAATTCCTCCACAATTGCTGGTATTCGCTTATTTTTTTGGTTACCTTTATTGAGTAAACGAAAAAAATGGTTTCCAAAATTTCTGAAGGCATTGAAATTAGTGTAGAAACATTCTACCAACCGGATTATTCGAATCCGGCATCCGGAGAATTTATGTTTGCCTATCGTATCAATATCGAGAATCATAATAGTTTCCCGGTAAAACTTCATCGCCGCCATTGGTATATTGTGGAAGGAAGTGGAAGCAATCGGGAAGTAGAAGGAGAAGGTGTAGTTGGTATTCAGCCTACCTTACAACCCGGTGAAAGATACCAATATGTAAGCGGGTGTAACCTGAGAACTGAAATGGGTAAAATGTATGGAACATATTTGATGGAAAATTTACATAGCAAACAACAGTTTGAAGTGAACATTCCGATTTTCGAAATGATTGTTCCTTTTAAAATGAATTAGTATCAGTTAGAAATAATTGTAATCGTTGTAAATAATTTTTAGTATAATTTTCCCCCGCTTCCCGCAGGATTTTTTTCAACTGCACCATTTTCGCGATCTGTTTCTTTTGCACTTATAAAGGCGAGCGAAAATAAAATGTATTATTAACTCATTCGCACGCGGTTTCATCAATAACTTATTTTTACGGGAAGAATTCTTCCTCGAATTAATAATTGAATAAAAACGATTATCCCTGTTTTGGCCAGGTCCATGCAAACCAAACAACTAATGAAGTGATCAAGATTTCAATGATAGCTAAGAAAAAATAGAATGCCCACCAGGATTCGATGGAACTTATAGCTATCACTATCATGATGGCAGAAAAAAATACTCCAAAAATTATGTTTAGCCATTTGTTTATTGCTGGCTTTAGCAATAATGATAGAAACACCATTAATGCAGGAATAGACATCATTGCAGACGCAGCAAATAATTTTATTGGGCTGTTAAGGCGTGTTGTTCCGCTTATAAATTCGTCAATTTGTTTTGGTACATACAGCGAAAAATAGTCTCCATATATATAACAAAACATTACTGCTGCCCACAAGGCCGAAAGTTTAAACTTCACATGTATGGTAAAGTCTGTTAACCCATTTGTTCTTTTCATATTTGAATAGGTTTGATCAAATTGCTAATTGTGAAAGCTTAGTAACCTGTTTATCTCTTGCTCCAATGATTAAAAGCCATAGGCATGTTCCAATTTCAGCAATACTATCGGGAATAGTTATGAAAGTAGAAATTCCACTTTCATTATATTTCGAAAAAAGAAATCCACCCAAAAAATCGATGGTATACCCAAAGCATCCAATCATTAATAATATACCGAGGATCTTGGGGAGAAACCCCGATTTAAATACCAGGTAACCAAATGGAAATAACCAAAGCCCCCAAAATATAGAAGCTATTTGAGTTCCATTATTAAAATAATCAAGGTGTAACATTACCTGGGCGCTCAATTGATCTGCTTCAAATACACTTAAGTAATTAGCTTTATTTAGTAAGGTAAGAATGGCAAATTTGTTGAGCATATTTACAAAAGAGATCGGAACACTTACTACAGCAAGTGTTACCATCAGCACTGCATGAGTTTTATTTATAGAACTGAGTAATTTATATAGTAGAAGGGGTAAAATTAGAAAAGCGGTAAAGCATATTAACCCACTTACAATGCCGAGTCTGAAAAGTGTTTCGGAGGCGATAATATTATTAATAGTTGCGGTTGGATTATCCGGCACAAATAGTTTTGAAGGAACATACATCAGGTGAAAAATACCACTTAATACAACGATCAAATAAACGAAACCAGCAATTCTTGCCGTTTTTTTCTTTGAATCCATTTTAGCGTTTTATTAAGCTTAGGACGGATACCTGATGAAATTGTTACATCATCTTCTATTATTTTATTTCCGGGCAAATTTGCGTGTTTTCAAAAACATTAATCTTTCCTCATTTAAATTGCCGTCTATTCTCAATTCATATCAGGTTGGTGGTCTGATTAATATAGTATTTTTTTATTGCTCATTGAATAGTATCATTTCTTCATGGCATTTTTGTACAAGATCCAACCCATTGCCGCAAAAAATAAAACACCAATTATATAATAGCCGTTTTCTCCCAACCCGTTTACTATAGAATGTTCCTGGGATACGGATGTTAAAAATTTACTGCCCCAATCGGAACCTGAAATAAAAGCGATCAAAACGCCCGCTACTGCGCCACCTGCAACAAGACCTGTGGCAAACAAACTTCCTTTGCTTAGTTCTTCTTCTTCGGGTTTGCTATGAATATTATTTTTCTTTTGCTTCCATTCTACCAGGCCACGTATTGCACCTCCTACAAAAATGGGTAAGGTAGTTGATAAAGGAAGATAAGCTCCCACCGCAAAGCTCAACGATTTAATACCGCATAATTCCATCACTACTGCCAGGAACACCCCCACGAAAATATATTGCCAATCGAGATTTTGTGAAAGAATACCTTTTATCAACGTAGCCATAAGTGTTGCCTGTGGCGCAGGAAATTTTTCTGTTCCAATCATATGGCTGACTCCCTGGTTCATCATCTCTGTAGTTGGTTTATCCAGAAATTTTATTGTTAGCCCAATTACAATCGATGAAACGATGGCACCTACAAATAAGGCGATCTGTTGATTACGGGGTGTTGCACCAACGATATATCCACTTTTCAAATCCTGTGATGTTGCTCCCGCATTCGCTGCAGCAATACAAATCATTCCACCAACTACTAATACTAATGGTTCAAACGCTTTGCCTGTCCACCCAACACTTTAAAAAATTAAACTGGTACCCATTACGGTAGCAATGGTCATCCCACTAATTGGGTTGTTGGAACTTCCAATCAGGCCCACAATACGAGAAGATACGGTGACAAACAAAGCACCAAATAAAACAACGAGAATACCAATTAATAATTTTTGTCCGAATCCCTCTCCGGGTATTTGTGGTAAAAAACTAATCAGGGCTACCAGACCTAAGGTACCAAGTCCTACAATTTTTAAACTTAGATCTTTTTCGGTGCGAAGGATAGCAGGTGCGTTGTCATCGCTATTTGATTTAATGGAACGAATACTCGATTTTATAGATTTTGCAATGGTAGGTAATGTTTTGATTAAGGTAATAATGCCACCAGCAGCAACTGCACCCGCTCCAATCTGTCGAACAAATGCATAGTATACGGCCGCAGAATAATCAGTGAAGGTATGTGTAACCGGATTCCAATTTCCTTTACCTCCTTCTTTGGTAAGATCTGCGAGGTATCCAAGTTTTACCAATTGTAATGCAATGGTGTCTCCTGGTACAATTGATGCCAATAGAGGAATTAAAACCAGCCAACTTAGAACACCACCTGCTACTAAAACGCCAGATATTTTTGGGCCGATAATATATCCTACTCCAAGATATTCGGGCGTGATCTCACCGCTAACCTTAGCCGAAGGGAAAAATTTATTAATTTGTTTAGTTGTGTAATAGGGAAGTTCAGCAATAATGCGCAATACTTTTTGCAGTAGGGCATAGCCAAACGCAACACCCAATCCCAGAAACGCAGTTCGGGCAAAATCGCCGCCTTTTTCACCTGCTTTTAAAACATCTCCACAAGCCGTTCCTTCGGGATAGGGAAGGTTATCATGTTCATTTACAATTAATGCTTTTCTTAGTGGAATCATTAATAATGTTCCAAGTAATCCTCCAACAATGGCAAGTATCAATATCGTGAGATAATTAAAATACTTCGCACTATCGGGAGAACTTAAGAACAGAAATCCGGGTAAGGTAAAGGCAACACCAGCGGCAATACTCTCTCCTGCACTTCCAGTTGTTTGAATAATATTATTTTCAAGAATGGTAGTTTTAAAAAATCGCCTGCCTAAGGTAATGGCAATAACAGCAATCGGTATAGATGCACTAACGGTAAGGCCTGCTTTAAGTGCAAGATAAACGGTAGCCGCTCCAAAAATAACTCCAAACAAACTACCTAATAAAATGGATTTTACAGTAAGCTCTTTTATGTTTTTTTCAGGACCTATAAAGGGTTGAAAGTTTTTCTCAGACATAGTAGCTGTTTTGGTTTGTATTGGGTAAGATACTGAAAATAAAAAAGGGTATGCCTTTTTACACATACCCTTTTTTCAAAATGATGAAAGTCTATGAAACGGCCGGCACCATCATTTTCTGTAACTTTTTGGTAAGAAGAAATAGCAATAGTGCTGCAACCCCACTCATAATTACAAAGAGGAGGAAAAAGTCGTAGACATTACTCATATGGTAACCAAGGAAAGAAGTTGTTTTACCGCTTTCGGGATATAAGGCACTTAGCGAACCGGCTAATTTATTTCCAAATGCATTGGCTGTAAACCAAACAGCCATCAGTAAAGATGCAAATTTAACGGGTGCTAATTTATTCACAAGCGATAAACCAATCGGCGATAAACAGAGTTCTCCAGAGGTATGGATAGCATACAAAACAGTTAACCAAATCATACTTACCTTAACCCCCGGTTGAATATTATTAACTCCATAGGCAATCCATAAAAAACCCAGCCCTACTAATACTAATCCAATGGCCATTTTTGTAGGAGAAGAAGGTTCATTCTTTCCCATCTTTAACCACATAAATGCAAAAAATGGTGCAAATAAAACAATAAAAACGGAGTTCAATGATTGAAACCAACTTGTTGGAACCGTTTCCTGGCTTACATAACTAAAGCCATTCGCAAATAAATATACGTTTGCACCAATTATCGCAACTACGAAAAATAACAATAATGAATAGGTGGTAATTCTTAATTCTTTATCTACTACAGAAGAAAGATTTTTTCCAATTTTTTTGTAAAGGGTAAAACAATAATAAAGAAGAGCAGCCGATAATATAGAAATTACCCATGTTGGAATTTTAAACCACCCAAGATTGCGGTTCGTTTGTTCGTCTGCAAAAAAGGTAAGAGAAGCGCCTGTTTGTTCGAAAGCACTCCAGAAAAATATTACAAAAAAACAAACAACAATTATTACCCCAACTTTACTCTTTTCTTGTGTAGTTAACGACTTGTCTGTATAGATAATAAAGGGAATAATTACAAAACAGGCTATTAAAAGAATAAATAAATAACTGTACACTTTTGCATCTATATAGATAAGTGCAATGGAAAGTAAAGAGATGGCGGCCAATCCGACAATAGTAACTACTGGTGACAATGCTTTTTTAGGACTATCTGCTGGCACCATACCAAGTATATTATTATCGGGATCCCTAACATATTTTCGATGAAACACCCATTGAACGATTACGCTAATCACCATTCCTATTGCGGCTACTAAAAAAGCCCATTTAAAATCAGCAGGATTGCCGGTATTACCAACAAGTCCACAAATAAAAGGCCCAATGGCGCCGCCGAGATTAATGCCCATATAAAAAATGGTATAAGCAGCATCCTTTCTTTTATCATTGGTTCGGTATAATTGCCCAACCATATTGGAGATATTGGGCTTAAAAAACCCGTTACCGGCAATCATCATTCCTAACCCGCAATAAAATAATATAGAAGAAAGCTGAGGAGATTCATTGTATAAAGAAGCACAAAAAAATAAAATGATTTCTGATATAGCCATTACAATACCACCTGCAATGATGGACCGTTGATTTCCCCAGTACCGGTCCGCTACATATCCACCAACAAGTCCGGATAGATAAATAAGGCTTATATAACTTCCATATAAATTGGATGCAAAGGCTTTATTAAACATAAGTGCCTGCGTCATAAAAAGAATGAGAATCGCCCTCATGCCATAATAATTGAAACGTTCCCACATTTCTGTCGCGAAAAGAATGTAAAGTCCTTTTGGATGTGCCTGGGAAGGGGATTGACTCATAATAGTTTTTTTAGATGTGCAAGCCTGGTTAAAAAAAATGTATGCGTAAAATACAGATAATATTATATATACTTCTTTTATAAGCAACATAAATTCGGCTGTATGATTTTGAAGTACGAAATTTGCACTCTTATAAAATCATTCTCACCATGAAAATCCTGCTCTTAGGTTCTGGAGGAAGAGAACATGCACTTGCCTGGAAGCTCAATCAAAGTGCAATAAAGAATACTCTTTTTATTGCTCCCGGCAATGCAGGCACTGCAAATTGCGGAACGAACTTATCTATTGATTTGAACGATTTCAATGGCATTGCTTCCTTCTGTATCAAAGAGGAAATTACGATGGTGATTGTTGGCCCCGAAGAACCTTTGGTAAATGGTTTGTATGATTTTTTACATACAAAGGATGAATTAAAAAATCTTTATTTTATCGGGCCCTCTAAACAGGGAGCAAGGTTGGAAGGTAGTAAAGCCTTTGCAAAAGCCTTTATGCAAAGACATAATATACCCACTGCAGGTTATCGTGAATTTGATCAATCTAATTTTGAAGCAGCCGTTAAGTATGTACATGAACATGCATTGCCGGTTGTATTGAAAGCTGATGGACTTGCTGCCGGAAAAGGGGTAGTTATCTGCAACTCTTCCATTGAAGCGATAGCAGAAATTGAATTGATGTTACAACAAAATAAATTTGGTGAGGCCAGTAAAAAAGTGGTTGTGGAAGAGTTTTTAGATGGGATTGAGCTAAGTGTATTTGTACTAACAGATGGTAAAAATTATGTGATATTACCAGAGGCCAAAGATTATAAGCGAATTGGCGAAAATGATCGTGGATTGAATACAGGTGGTATGGGAGCCGTAAGCCCGGTGCCTTTTGCTTCTTCCTCATTCATGCATAAGATTGAAGAGAGAATTATTAAACCGACGATTCTGGGATTGCAGCAAGATCAAATCGATTACAAGGGATTTATTTTTATCGGAATCATAAAAGTGAACGGTCAGCCTTTTGTTATTGAATACAATTGTCGCTTAGGCGACCCCGAAACAGAAGTAATAATACCCAGATTAGAAAATGACCTGGTAGAATTACTGGTATCAACTGCTAAACAGGAATTGGATAAAATAACAATCGGTATCGATAAACGTTCTGCTGCCACCATTATGGCAGTGAGTGGAGGTTATCCAGGTAGTTTTGAAAAAGGTTTTGCAATTGAAGGATTAGAAGATAAATTACCAGACGATTGTTTCTTATTTCATTCGGGTACCATTCGAAAAGAAGGGGTAGTGGTAACTAATGGAGGCAGAGTATTGTGTGTTAGCTCTTTTGGAAATTCTTTGCCGGAGGCGGTTTTAAGATCAAGAGAAGTATTAGATAAAATTGATTTTGATGGAATGTACTTCCGGAAAGATATTGGCTTTGAGTTTGCAAATGTAGATAACAGTTAGCTTTCAAATCATAACTGGCCTTGGCCTGAAAGCATGTAAATAGTTAAACAAACTCTTGCAGTTCAGCAGCTATAAACCATAAACCTCAAACTCGACCGAGTAATTTCCTGATCAAAACCACTTAGCCATGTATCAGCCTGTTCACTACAGCGACTATCTTCAGTTGGATAAAATACTCGATGCGCAGCAATTGGAAAGTGACAAACACAAACTTCCGGCGCACGATGAAATGTTATTCATCATTACCCACCAGGCCTATGAATTATGGTTTAAACAACTGTTGCATGAAGTAGATTCAGTAAAAAAAATTCTTAGCAAAACCTCTTTGAACGATAACAGCCCGGAACTTCAGATTATAGTACATCGTTTATCCAGAGTAGTTACTATACTGAAATTATTGGTACAGCAGATTGATGTAATGGAAACGATGACGCCGATGGATTTTCTTGATTTCAGGGATATGCTGAGACCGGCCTCTGGTTTTCAAAGCTGGCAGTTTAAAGTGCTGGAGGCAAAACTCGGACTCAAGTATGAACAGCGGCACGGGCAGGAATATTATATTTCTCAATTAAGGCCTAAGCAGGTTGAAATTATTGAAGAAGCGGAAAAAGAAATTTCTATTTTAGAATTACTTAATTCATGGCTTCGTCGCATGCCTTTTTTTGAAGAAGATTCCAATTGGAAAAATTTTCATACCAGTCATTCTTCTACCGATCAGATTAAATTTGGAATAGGTACGGGAGTAAATCTTTTTTGGAATGAATATTATCAGTGTTATCAATCCAGTTTAGCAGAGGGAGAAAAGGGAAATAATACTGCCTTTATTCAATTATTTTCAGACAAGGAAAATATAATCAACGTCTTTAATGCACCTGCTACCGGGAAACTTACAGCGATGGAAGGTTCAGGTTCTTTATCACCTGCTGCCTCAAGGGCAGCACTTTTTATAATGTTATATCGTGGTTATCCTATGTTACAATTGCCCTTCCAGGTTTTAAATGTATTGTTAGAAATCGATGAACAGTTAAGTACCTGGCGCTATCGGCATATGATTATGGTACATCGGATGATTGGAAGTCGTATTGGTACCGGCGGTAGTACTGGAAAAGATTATTTAAAAGGAGCGCTTGATAAACATTACATCTTTGCAGAAATTGCAAGACTTACGAGTTTTTTAATTGAAAGAAGAAGGCTCCCTGCATTGAGCAAGCAAATGGAGAAGCGGCTGGGTTTTGTAGAATAGAAAAAATTAATAATTGAATTGCTGTTTGTTAAATTAATTAAATCTTGCTTCTTTCCGAATCACCCGATACGGCTTCGAAAAAAAGTCATCTACCACTTTATTAAATTCATCTTTGTATACTATTGGCGTACTATGTCCCGAATTCGGCAGAATCCATAAATAGGAAAGAGGAATGTTTTTATAGATGAGCATCGTATGTTCCTCCTTAATTACATCATGATCACCTCCAATGATGAGGCTGGGGCATTTTATTTTATGTAACTCTGTAAGTGGTATATTAGGTTCTTCCATTAACAAACGCACTAATTTCCAGCTTGCTTTTTGTTCTAAATTTTTTACTTTAATGTTCTTTAAAAAATTATAAGTAGGCCTTACCAATGCAAATACTTCGTCATATACAGCAGTTGTATCTGCCTGAAGATTGGCCCCGGTAGACGCTAATTTTTTTACTTTTTCCGGATGGCGAATGGCAAGTAATAATGCATTGATACCGCCGTCGCTCCATCCAACTACATAGGCAGAATCAATCTTAAGCGTACTTAATAGCTCTGCATAATCATCTGCCATCATTTCATAGGAAAGAGAATCTCCCATATCTGTCGATTGGCCCTGAGCACGGTTATCGGCAACAATCACTTTATATTTTTTAGCAAAAAATGGTATTTGATTCGTAAAATCAGCAATAGAGCCCCCATTACCATGAATAATCAGTAAGGGTTGACCTTCTCCGTAAATTTCGCAATACATTTTCATTCCTCGTATCTCATAGAATACACCGGCTTCTTTATTATGTCCGTAAGGAATTTTTGTTTCTTGCGAATAGGTACTAACTAATAATAAAAGGCAAAACGTAAAAAGTGTGCAGCAGGAAATAGTATACCTCATAATAATCAGTTGAAATTCTAAGATAGTAATTATTGTTGCGAAGAAGTGTTGAATTTTTGCAATAGGAGATAACCAAAAGCAATCAATGAAATCGAAGCTGCTATCCAAAAAACTATTTGGCTTCCTGCCCATTGCCATATAACTCCGGCCATTAAACTGGCTAAAAAGGCAGCTATACTTTGTAGTGAACTGTAGAAACCAATGGCAGTAGCAGTATTTTTTTCATGGGCCATGTTGGTAAGCCAGGCTTTTGCAATACCTTCTGTTGCTGCAGCATAGATTCCATAAAAAGCGAATAATAAAAATACTTGAACGGAAGAGTTTGCTACCGCAAAGCCCGAATACACTATGGCAAATACAAATAGCCCAAAAAGAAATATTTTTTTTATTCCAATTTTATCGGCTAGTATTCCGATTGGATAGGAGCTAACCGCGTACACAAGATTGTATAATATATAAGCAGCAATGGTTGAATTATCGCTTTGTGTAATTTCTTTAGCTCTCAACAATAGAAAAAAATCGGAACTATTGGCCAATGCAAATATTAATAAACCAGTTACAAGAGTTTTGTATTGTGGGCTTGCAATTTTTCGATAAGACAAAAAAGAAAAAAAATTTTGTTTAGTAATTGTGGACACGGGCTTTTTCTTTTCTTTCAATAAAAAAATAAAAGCAACAGAAATGATACCGGGGATAAAAGCAATATAAAAAAGATAAGTGTATTGGGAAGGATACCAGTAAAGAAATGCTAATGCCAGTAGAGGCCCTGCTACAGCTCCCAGTGTATCCCATCCCCGATGAAATGCAAAAACACGGGCTTTTGTTTCAATGGTAGCTTCCTGCGATAGCAATGCATCCCTGGCAGCCGTTCTCACTCCTTTGCCTAGTCGATCGGTTGTTCGTACAAAAAAAATCCAAATCGGGTACGATAATATTGCCATTAGCGGCTTCGACAAAGCGCTGAGAAAGTATCCCAGTTTAACAAAGGGTAATCGAAATCCCAATTCATCACTTCTCTTGCCAAAATAGCCTTTGCTTAATCCAACAGTAAGTTCGGCTACACCTTCCAGTATGCCTATTAATAATATTGAAAAGCCAATTTCTTTTAAATACACGGGTACAACGGGGTAAAGCATTTCACTCGCTATGTCGGCAAATAAGCTCACTAACGATAATATCCATACTGTTTTTGTAATCAGTTTCATAATTAAATTGAAGGTAATGGAATGAGCAAACCAAAAGGTTTAACTCGGAGAACAAAGTCAAATAAATTCTATAAATAGCTTCATTCGCTACCTCTATTTGACCTCGTTCTCTCAACGACATTATACCGTGTTTTCTAAATTCCTTCTTTGATCTTCACAATATCCAGTTTTGGGCGGCGTTTATCTTTTGAACTTATTTTTAAAAAATCATTGACTGGCAAGCAATTGCCTTTGTTTATTCGAATTATTTACTTCAATTTTGCTACGATTATAATCCTATCTAAAAACTGAGATTGAAAACATGGGACTATTCAACTTTTTTACCCAGGAAATAGCGATTGACCTGGGGACGGCAAATACCCTCATCATACATAACGACGAAGTGGTAGTGAATGAGCCGAGCATAGTAGCTCTGGACCGGAATAATCCGAAGACGGTGCTTGCGGTGGGCAAGAAGGCATTGATGATGCATGAGAAAACCCATGAAAGTATTCGTACCGTTCGTCCCCTGAAAGACGGTGTGATAGCGGATTTCAATGCAGCAGAACTGATGATACGGGAGTTAATTAAACTTGTTTATCCAAAGAAGCCCCTTTTTCCTCCCAGCTGGAGAATGATGATATGCATACCTTCTTCTATTACTGAAGTTGAGAAAAGAGCCGTGCGCGATAGTGCTGAACAGGCTGGGGCAAAAGAAGTTTATTTGATTCATGAACCAATGGCAGCCGCACTGGGTATCGGTATTGATGTGGAAGAACCCGTTGGAAATATGATTATTGATATTGGCGGTGGCACAACTGGTATTACTGTAATTGCACTTGCCGGTATTGTTTGCGATCAATCTATTCGTATTGCCGGCGATGAATTTACGGCCGATATTATGGAAGCCCTTCGCAGATATCATAGTCTTTTGATTGGAGAACGAACCGCCGAGCAAATCAAAATCAATATTGGCGCTGCTATGAAGGATTTGGAATTTCCACCTGATGATATCCCGGTGAATGGGCGAGATCTGGTTACCGGAATTCCAAAGCAAATTATGGTTAGCTATCAGGAAATTGCCGAAGCATTGGATAAAAGCATTTTCAAAATTGAAGAGGCGATTCTTAAAGCATTAGAGCAAACTCCTCCGGAATTAGCAGCAGATATCTATCGGCGAGGGTTATATCTTACCGGTGGAGGCGCTTTATTACGCGGATTAGACAAAAGGCTTAGCCAGAAAATTAAACTGCCGGTACATGTAGCAGACGACCCACTTAAAAGTGTGGTACGAGGTACGGGAATTGCCTTGAAAAATTATGATCGTTTTCCTTTCGTAATGCGCTGATTTGTTAATACTCAGTTACTGAATATCAGTAACATCGTTTCCTTCGTTTTTGTATGATAAACATCCCTTAGTGCGAAATATCTTTCTCTTCATCAGACGTTACTTTAACTTCCTGTTTTTTGTTATTGCACAGGTAGTAGCACTGATGTTTCTTTTCCGCTATAACAAATTGCATGAGGCTGTCTTTATGCAGGTGGCCAATGAAGGAACAGGTTGGTTCAATTCTAAGTATGATAATATAGATTCATACTTTAAACTTAAAAAAACCAACGACGAACTCGCTAAAGAAAATGTACAATTACGCAATCAGCTCAGGCAAAATTTCTATTCTCCAGATTCTACGTTTACTATTGCACGGGATACCGTTGCTTACGATACCCTTGGAAATTTCCGTCAATATATCTGGCGTGGTGCTAAAGTGGTAGGAAATTCAGTAACTCTCCCAAATAACTATATTACCATTCACCGGGGTGAGCGCCAGGGAATTCGTAAGGATATGGGAGTAATAGGCCCGGAAGGGATTATAGGGACCGTAATAAACACCAGTGAAAACTATGCTGTAATTATGAGTATGCTGCATACTCAATTTAAAGTGAGCGCAAAAATTAAAAAATCAGGAGAGCTCGGTACTGTTCAATGGGATGGAGAAAGCCCTTTATATGTTACAATGATTAATGTTCCCAAAAGTGTTAAGGTTGCAAAGGGCGACAGTATTGTTACGAGTCAGTACTCTTACTTATTTCCGCAGAGTATTATGATTGGTACTATTTCAGATATCATTAATGACAAAGCCAGTAATTTTTTTACACTTCGGTTGAAACCCGCTACCGATTTTTATAAATTGGAATATGCAACGGTTGTTGAAAATTTACAAAAAGAAGAGCAACGAAAACTGGAGGAAGCCACCAAAAAGAACCAATGAGTGAGTTGCTAAAAAATATTATCCGCTTTGCTTTATTTATACTTGTACAGGTTTTTGTATTATTCCAGGTAAAACCCTTGCACCAGTTCATCGTTCCTTACCTTTATTTTTTGTATATACTTTGGCTACCCTTCAATACGCCAAGGTTAGCTCTCACCCTTATAGGTTTTGTATTTGGATTAACACTTGATTATTTCACTAAAACGCCAGGCCTCCATGCCGCAGCCTGTACATTAATTGCCTATGTCAGGCCTTTTTTGGTAAGTATATTAATTTCTCAGGAAGGCGCCGATCAAAATTACAGATCACCCTCTGTAAAAAGTATGGGCCTTGTACCTTATGCTACCTATGTTATTGTATTAACCTTATTGCATCATACCTATTTGGTTATTTTAGAATGGTTACAGGCTGGGTCATTCTGGCTTTTTGCCGGGAAGGTATTGGCTACAACAGGTATCAGTTTACTATTAATTGTTCTCACAGAACTTTTATTTTTTAGAAAACAAAAATTCAGAACCAATACGATTTAATAAATCACAAAGTTTTGCTTTTTGTTTTACCGATTTGCATCTTGTGTTATTTCTTTAGATCTTGTATATGATTTTGTGATTTTACGTTCACTATGGCACTATTTAATCAATCTCGGAGTTTTATCATACGACTCATTTTTGGAGTGGTGTTTTTCATTATTATTTTACAGGTATTTAATCTCCAGATCATTTCTGGAAAATATCGGCAATTGGCCATGAACAATGCCGTGTTTCAAAAAGTGAGATATCCAGACCGGGGAATCATCTATGATCGTAAAGGGAAAGCCATTCTCAATAACACCATTATGTACGACTTGGTGGTAACCCCCAACGAAGCAAAAAAGATTGATACCATTGGATTGTGCCAATTATTGGAAATTGATTCGGTAGAATTTAATAAGCGTATGCTTGATGCCCGATTAAAGAATGGACCCTATCGGCCATCTATATTTGAAGACCTTCTTCCACCAAACCTGCATGCAAGGCTCGATGAAAATATCTGGAAATATCCAGGCTTTGCGCTGGTAGAACGACCCGTTCGTGTTTATCCGTTTAAATCAGCAGCACATATTATGGGCTATATAGGTGAGGCGGATTCAAGTATTATAAGAAGGTCAAAATATTTTTATCGGTTAGGCGACTATGTGGGCAGAAGTGGATTAGAATCCAATTATGAAAATGTATTGATGGGGAGGCGTGGTGTACAGTATATGATCAAGGATAATAAGAACCGGTTAGTTGGAAGCTATGAAAACGGAGCCTTTGATACCGCTGCAATTGCTGGTAGAAATTTACAAACCTATATTGATATTGAATTACAACAACTGGCTGAAAAATTATTAACTAACAAAGTTGGAGCAATAGTAGCTATTGAACCTAAAACAGGGGGAATTATTGCAATGGCATCGGGGCCGAATTTTGATCCGAATGATTTGACAGGTCCTGAAAAACAAAAAAATTTCGCCCGCATGCAATTAGAAGTTGCTGCTCCATTGTTCAATCGTGCAATAAAAGGGCAATACCCTCCCGGATCAACCTATAAACCATTAGGTGCATTGATTGCATTGGATGAAGGATTGATTAATGCAAACAGCGGTATTCATTGTACAGGCGCTTACCATAGTTGTAATCGTCCCGTCAATTGTACCGAAAAAAACGGATGGCACTCTGCCAACCTGCGCTTGTCGATAGCATGGTCGTGCAACTCTTTTTTTTCAGATATCTTTCGAAAAACAGTAGATAATCCTGTCTACAATGATACAAGAATTGGACTCACCAAATGGAAAGAATATTTAACAGCCTTTGGGCTTGGCCATCGTATCGGAGTTGATCTTCCGAGTGAAGATGGTGGTAATATCCCAGACACATCTCAATACAATAAGGAGTATCGGGGTTCATGGAATTCCTGTACAATGGTTACCCTCGGCATTGGTCAGGATAAAATGACTGTAACTCCTCTGCAAATGGCAAATGCTATCTGCATTGTTGCCAATAAAGGATATTACTATGTGCCTCATTTCGTAAAAACGGTAGATGGAGAAAGTAACGAGGATACGTTATTGAATAAATATAAACAGAAGCATGAAGTACTGAACCATATTTCGGACGAAGATTATGAAACAGTCATCAGTGGAATGCAGGATGTAGTTGATATTGGAACAGCTAAAGTGGTAAAAATTCCTGGTATTAATATATGCGCAAAAACGGGCACAGCGGAAAATAAAATGGTATTAGATGGTAGAGCGATTCAGTTAAAAGACAATTCTATGTTTGTGTGCTTTGCCCCCCGGGAAAATCCCAAAATTGCTATTGCAGTAGTTATTCAAAATGGTGGATTTGGTGCAACATGGGCCGGACCCATTGCCTCTTTATTGATGGAGAAATACCTGAACGATACATTACGTGCGGAAAGAATAAAAAAAGCAGATGAGATTTCGAATACGAATCTTATGCCCGGTTATTTACCAAGATTACAATATAAAACCGACTCTGTGCGCGCGTACCAATGGTTTTCTATCACTAAGGATAGTAATTATATCCGACCATTTCTTAGAGCAGGTGCTCCTTATATACCTCCTTCTAAAAAAAGAAAGCCTGACTTGAAAAGTAATCTTGGAGCGATACTTATTGATGATAGGAATTTAATTACCCATAAAAAGCAAATTCAAAGTTGATGAGCCAGCGCAATCCTGCTATATCAAAGGGAGTTGACTGGGTTATCATCTGGTTATATTTCTTATTGGTTTCAATTGGTATACTGAGCATTTTTATGGCTAGTTATCGGGAAAACGACGCTGTTGTTCAGGGCTTCTTAAATTTTAAAACGGCCTATAGCCGGCAATTTTATTTTTTTGTATTATCCCTGGTGTTTGGCCTCTTCATTTTGTTAACCGATAGTAAGTTTTTTACGGCTACAGCCAATATTGGATATGTAGTAGGGATACTTATGTTATTGCTGGTTTTTCCCTTTCATACAGAAGTGAGAGGAACCAATTCAATCATTCGATTAGGTAGTGTTCAAATTCAACCGGCAGATATTTGTAAGTTGTTTGTGAACCTGGCCCTTGCTAAATATCTTTCAAGGGTTGAAACTATATTTTCTCAAACCCGGTCCCAATTAATAGCAGCGGCTATTTGCCTGGTACCTGCATTAATCAGTATTGCGCAGAATGAAACCGGGCTCGCATTGGTTTATTTTTCTTTTTTTCTGGTTATGTTTCGGGAGGGATTACCAGGTTTCTATCTTGTTATTGGATTTTCCCTGGCAGTATTAATTGTGCTTACGCTTTTATTGAAACCCTCTTTACTTTTTATTATTCTGACAGCTATCGCGGTGATGGCGTTGTATTTCATGCGTCGCCAAATTAAAAGAACTAAAGGACTTGTTTTTTCATTGGTAGTGGTTTGGGCATTGTGCGTAGTGATTTCAGTATTTTTTGTTCCCTTTCTATTTACAAAAGTGTTACAAAAGCACCAGGTAGAAAGGGTGTTTGACCTTATTGGAAGAGAAAATCCATATGCGAATCAAAATACGGTAGTAAGCATGGAACCAGAAAAAACAAAGAAAAAAGATGATAACTATAATGTACGTCAAAGTAAAATTGCGATTGGCAGTGGTGGGTTTTCGGGAGTAGGATTTTTGAAAGGAACCCAAACACGATTTGATTTTGTACCCCAACAACAAACTGATTTTATTTTTTGTACGATTGGAGAAGGGTTTGGTTTCATAGGAAGTTTTATTTTTTTAAGTATTTATTTTTTTCTGCTCATGCGTATTGTGCTAATTGCAGAAAGACAGCGAAGTGTATTTAGTCGGTGCTATGCTTATGGGGTTGCTTCTGTACTCTTCTTTCATATTGCCATTAATATTTGTATGACCATTGGCCTTGCGCCAGTTATAGGAATTCCACTTCCTTTTATAAGTTATGGAGGAACCTCCCTGCTAACGTTTTCTGTAATGTTGTTTATTATGATTCGATTGGATGCAGACCGACAAATGGTATTACGCTAATTGATTTAATGAACACTTATTTTTTACGAGCGTTTTATACTTAATTTACACTTCTTTGTTTCATAAAAATTAAAGATGAAGATCATCCCTCTCTCTGAAGGTTCTTTTTCGATCGACAAATCCAAACGGTTTGTTCCTTTCAATTCAGCCATAGATGATTTAAAACAGCGAGCTGTAGGTAGTTTATTAGTAGAAGTTCAACCTTTCGTTGTCATTACTTCTGAAGATGTGCTATTACTTGATACTGGTTTAGGCTTTGAATTGGATGGGGTATTGCAACTACATCAAAATCTGATGAACAATGGAATTAACCCTTCCGAAATTACAAAGGTTTTAATGACGCATCTTCATAAAGATCATGCGGGGGCGTTGGGTATTGAGCGGGAAGGACTGGGAGCGCGCCTCGCATTTCCAAACGCTCAGTATTTTGTTCAACGCAAAGAATTAGAATTTGCATTTGAAAAGGGCTTTCCTTCTTATATAACCGAAGAATTGATTTGTCTTCAAAGTAATTCCCAGGTAAATTTATTGGAGGGCGATGGTGTGTTGGAGGGTTATATCAAATATGAGGTAACCGGTGCGCATAGTCGCTATCACCAGGTATTCTGGATTGTTGATGGTGGTCAAAAAATATTCTATGGGGGTGATGATGCACCGCAATTGCAACAAATGAAAAATCGGTTTGTAGCCAAATACGATTTTGATGGAAAGAAATGTATGGAATTAAGACAGCAATGGTGGAAACAGGGTAATGAACAAAACTGGACGTTTTTATTTTACCATGATACGAAAACACCTTTTGTTACAAATGAGTTACGCTAGTTCTTTTTAATAGTCGTAAAATTATTTCTGGCGAATTCGTGCCCGGTTATCAAGTCGCTGTTGCCTGCGCTCCATCATTTCTTTTTGCAAAAAGCCATTGAACTCTTTTTCAACCCGAAAAAAAGTATTTACTTTTTCGTTTGAAAGCGTTTTAGCAAATTCACCATTGAACCGTTTGCGAATCGTAAGAATTTTTTC
>JBJXDV010000446.1:0-25488 GCA_046153465.1 Chitinophagaceae bacterium | reverse complement strand
ATTTAATTATAACTCAAATCACTTAGAAGGAAACACACTTACTTATGGACATACGAAATTGTTACTTCTATTTGACAAAGTAGTAGCAGATTATTCACTAAGAGAACTTGAAGAAATGAAGGCACATGATGTAGCCTTAAAGATGGTTAAGGATTGTGCATTTGACGATTTATATATTTTGACGGAAAAATTTATTAAAGAAATCAATGAGATCGTATTAGTACGACCTTTTTATAAAGAAGCGGTAACAAAACAGGGACAACCAACAAAGAGATTAATAGAACCTGGTAATTATAAAAAATATCCGAATTCGGTTTTATTGGAAAACGGAGAAATTTTTAATTATGTCTCCCCGGAAGAAACACCTGCCAAAATGGGTGATTTAATTGAATGGTACAGGTCCGAAATAGAAAAGAAAGAGTTACACCCGGTACAATTGGCGGCACTTTTACATTATCGATTTGTACGGATACACCCTTTTGACGATAGTAATGGACGTACTTCAAGATTGCTAATGAATTACGTTTTGATCAAAAACAAATACGCCCCCATAGTCATTGAGAGTTCGGATAAAAAGAATTATTTAACTGCATTAAATAAAGCAGACATTGGAGATTTGGAAGTCTTTGTTGAATACATCGTTAATTTATCGTTTCGCTGGCAAGAATTATATTTGAAAGCATTGCTGGGCGAACCCATAGAAGAACCTGATGATTTTAGAAAAGATATCGAATTATTAAAACGCAAACTCAACAACGAGAATAATAGAATTGAATTCACATTATCAAATGAAATTCTATCGTCAACGCTGAAAAATAATATAGCCCCTCTTTTAGTTTCAATAACTAATGAAATTTCAACTTTTGACGAATTATTTATTACAAATGAATTATCTATAATATATGTTGGAAGAAATGAATGGAAAAAACTGGACAAAAATAATATAAGTCTTATTCTGGAGGAGATTTCAAACCTTTCAATCAAATCAACCCCTGTAATTCTATACATGATCTATACCCAACAACAATTCAGGAAATATGACCTTTTGAATTATGAATATAAAACAGCTATAAAAATGTCTTTCAATACATATAGTTATGAAATAAAGGAAGAAAAAGACATTAATGAAATTATTATCAAAAAATTTTATCATGAAAATATAAGTACTGAAGAAATAAATAAATTTTCATCTTACCTGGCAAAAACAGAAATAAAAGTAATTAAAGAAGCTACAGAAAATAATTAATTGGAAAAATGAAAGAACAAAAAAACTTGTATCTTTCCAACAAATAACTAAAAACATTTTTATGGCAGACGAAAAAACAACGGTTCCGGGTCAGCAGGAAGCTGATTGGAAAGATAAACTTGAAGATAAAGCAGGTGACCTTAAGGACAAGGCCGAACAGGTTTGGGACAAAGTAGAAGATAAAGCGGAAGATGTATGGAAGGAAGTAAAAGAAAAAGCCGGCGACTTTAAAGAGGTTGCTGGGGAAAAACTGGAAGATCTTAAAGAAGGAGCTCAGAATTTGTGGAACAAAATTGTAGATAAGTTTGATGGTGATGATGAAAAACCTGCGGAGCCAAAATAAAAAATCTCTTTGAAGTGCCGCCAACTGCGGCACTTTGCTTTAGCAGCCGTTTGTTTGAAATCAATATTAAATCTTAACACTTTATCAACCAACCATTTTTGTCGTAATTTCGTTTATTATTAGTAGAAACAAATTGAATGAAAAAATATCAGGTTACGATACAGTTTGAAATGGACGATGAATTTATGTCATTGGTTCCTTCGCACCGCGTTTACATCAATAGCCTTATTGAAAAGGGCATTATTGATCAATACCTCGTATCGATGGAAACACAAAAAGTTTGGATTACTTTTTCTGGCACAGATAAAATAGAAATCCAGCAACGATTAAAAAAATCTCCTATTTATAAATATTGGATCTCTGTAGAAATTGATGAATTATTTGTGATCGACGGGCAGCATTACCGTTTACCTACGTTGCAAATGAATTAGTACAACAGAAGATATTTATAAAACGCAGGTACTTCCCTCATGGTACCAATAATATCTTTCCAATTATATATATCAGACGAAGCATTGTTTATTCTACCCGTATACCCCAATCTCTTCAAAATAAACCTGGATCGGGTAATATGATAAAACTGAGATACCACCGTTACAGAAGAAAATTTATATTTCTTATTCCATTCCAAAAAATTGGCTACGGTTAAATAAGTATTTGCTCCATTATTATCTTCTACAATAACTGAATCCGGAACCCCATTCGCCAACAGGTAATTTTTCATAGCTTTTCCTTCGGGATAATTGTTTTCCCTGCTATATCCCCCACTTACGAAAATATAATTCACATCTCCTTTTTTATATAATTGCATTGCTTTATCTACCCTTCCCTTAGTCCACGAAGCCAAAGAACCATCTCCAAATACCCGGTTGCCCAATACAATCGCAACCGTTGATTTTGCTGTACTGTCATTTAACCCATCAATGGTAATAACCGTTCCGTGAATTATAAACCAAATTCCAAAAAAGAATAAAATCCTTTTCAGCCATTTATGGTTGCGCATGAATTTAATTGGTTTATTAAGCATACTACAAAATAGTTCAAGAAGAATTACCATCCAATCTAATTTTAAAAAAGAAAATATATTTTAATAGTACAATTTAAAGCTGCGCACTATTCAGGAGGAGCAAGCTGTTAATAATTGAACTGCGCCTGATATGAAGTAGTTTTTCTGCCAATTCATTTTCTTTCCATAACTTCAAACAACTACTATCAATAACTAACAATTATGAGAAATTTATTGTTTGCACTGCTTACATTAACAACACAGCTATCCTACGCACAAACTTCTTTTTCAAATTATTTCAATGCAATGCAATGGCGATGCATTGGTCCGCACCGTGGTGGACGAACCGTTGGTGCAACAGGGGTGGCACAACAGCCAAATGTTTTTTATATTGGTGTAAACAATGGTGGTGTATGGAAAACGACTGATTATGGCAGAACATGGTTCCCCATTTTTGATGATCAGCCAACAGGTTCTGTAGGAGATGTAGTAGTTGCTCCTTCTAATCCCGATATTATTTATGTTGGAAGCGGTGAAGGATTACAACGTCCTGATTTATCTGTTGGAGATGGTGTGTACAAATCATCCGACGGAGGAAAAACATGGATTAACACAGGATTAAAAGAAGCACAGCAAATTGGAGGATTGGCAATTGATCCAACAAATGAAAACAGAGTTTTTGCAGCAGCATTGGGTCACCCTTATGGTGCTAATAAAGAAAGAGGTATCTATCGAACCCTTGATGGTGGTAAAAATTGGGAAAAGGTTTTATTTATTGATGAAAATACCGGTGCCATACAAGTTGCTATTGATCCCAAAAATTCAAACATCGTTTATGCGGACCTGTGGGCAGGCAGATTGGGCCCTTGGGAAAACGGCGCATGGAATGGAAAAGAAAGTGGCCTTTTTAAATCAATCGATGGCGGAACAACCTGGAAAAAATTAACCAATGGCTTACCAACTACCCAACAGGGCCTGGGAAGAATAGGGTTTTGTATTGCCCCCTCCGATCCAAATAGATTATATGCAACGGTGGATGCTGAAGAGTATGGTGGCATTTATAGAAGTGATAATGGAGGAGAAAACTGGTATCTTCTTTCAAGGGATGCAAGATATTGGGGAAGAGGAAGCGATTTTGCAGAAATAAAAGTAGATCCTGCGAACGCCGATATTGTTTACACAGCAAATGTCGTAACCTGGAAAAGTATTGATGGAGGAAAAAAATGGAATGCCTTTCGCGGAGCACCCGGCGGTGATGATTACCATAGAATTTGGATTAATCCGACAAACCCGGCAATTATTTTATTGGTAAGCGACCAGGGGGCCATGATCACCGTAAATGGCGGAGAAACATTTTCTTCCTGGTACAATCAACCTACTGCACAATTTTATCATGTGAGTACTGATAATTCGTTTCCGTATAATGTATATGGCGGCCAGCAGGAAAGCGGAAGTGTAGGAATTCCTTCGAGGGGAAATGATGGACAAATAAGCTATCGGGAATGGCACCCCGTAGGAGTAGAAGAATATGGATATGTTGCAGTTGACCCGCTCGATCAAAATATTGTATATGGTGGAAAAATTACAAAATATGATAAACGAAACGGGCAGGTTCAAAATATTTCGCCCGAAGCAGTTCGTAGTGGAAAGTATCGCTTTATCAGAACGGCCCCGGTACTCTTTTCGCCGATCGACCCCAAAACGCTGTATTTCGCCGGTAATGTATTATTCAAAACAAGAGATGGTGGAAATAGCTGGCAGGTAATCAGCCCGGATTTAACCCGTGAAAGTTGGGATATTCCTGAAAGCGTTGGCATTTATTCAACGGAAGAAATGAAAAAAATGCCCCGGCGCGGCGTTATATATACAGTTGCTCCTTCTTTCAAAGATATCAATACTATCTGGGCAGGTACAGATGATGGTTATATTCAACTAACCAAAGATGGAGGCAAAACATGGAAAAATGTAACACCCCCTTCTATAAGTTCCTGGAGTAAGGTATCCTTGATGGAGGCTAGTCATACCGATGTAACTACAGCATATGCAGCTATAAATCGTATTCGCTGCAGCGATATGAAACCTCATATCTATAAGACAAACAATGGTGGAGTTAGCTGGAAAGAAATTGTAAATGGTTTACCGGATGATCCTATAAATGTTGTGCGGGAAGATCCAAAGATAAAAGGATTGCTGTTTGCAGGTAGTGAAAGATGCGTTTATGTTTCCTTTGATGATGGTGAACATTGGGAGAGCCTTCGATTGAATATGCCGGCTACCTCTATCCGAGATTTGGTTATTAAAGATGATGATATAGTTGTAGGAACCCACGGCCGTAGTTTTTGGATACTGGATGATATTACACCATTACGTCAACGTAGTAATATATCGGGAAAAGAGGCACCCGTTTTATTTAAACCTCAAACTGCTATCAGGATTCGGTGGAGTATGTATACGGATACACCGGTACCCCAGGAAGAACCCTCTGGAAAAAATCCACCTGACGGGGCCATCGTAAATTACTATCTGGCTGAAACAGCCAACGAGGTACGATTAGAAATTAAAGATGAAAATGAGAAATTAATAAGAGAATATTCCAATAAAGATACTTCCTACAATATTCCGGATGTAAATATTCCTCAATATTGGATACGCCCCCAACAAATTCTTTCTGCTCAAAAAGGTTCGCACCGATTTCTATGGGATATGAAGTATGCTCCTCTAAATATTCCACCTTCCTATCCTATATCTGCTATATTTCAAAATACAGCTCCTAATGCAACGGCTCCATGGGTAATGCCTGGAAATTACAAGGTAACGTTGATGGTTGATGGAAAAAAGTTTGTAGAGTCCCTGATCGTAAAAATAGATCCAAGAGTAAAATCATCTGCCATCGCTTTAAAACAACAACACGATCTCTCAATGATTTGCTACAAAAATAAATTAGCATGCATGAAGTTGCTCAACGAAATGGGTGAATATAAGGGGTCGTTAAATAATCGCTCAGGCCTATCAACAGGTAGTGAAAAAGAACGACTGGAACAGTTAATAAAACAGATAAGCAGTGTAGAAAATGGTACCGGATTAAATTCCGAGCCAACTGTAAACAAGATGAACGCAACATTCACAAACCTGTTTAACCAATTGGAAGAGGTCGACAATCCGCCAACCAGCCAACTTGTTTTAGCCATTAAAGAAGCACAGAAAACTATGGAAAAAATCAATAAATTATGGGTGGAACTATCAAAACCTAAGTGAGGTTTTAGCATTTTTGTGCTATTCGAATTATAATTCGGCCTTGATTTACAGGAAACTGTGCAACAATCCTCATCCCTTTAAAACTTTCTAGTTTTTTTTGAGCTTACAGCTTCATTTTTAACTGTTTAACCATACCTTTGCAAACTCTTTAAAAGAGTGGCTCATGAACTATCGCAGGACCTTTGACATTGCCTTTGTGGGATTGAAGCCCGGCATTCATGAGTTTGAATATGATATAGCCGATAAGTTCTTTTTAGAATATGGTGATCAGGAATTTAAAAATTGTATCGCTAAAGTGAAATTGAGTTTAAATAGGGAAAATGGATTCATGCTGTTGAAGTTTGAAGTGGGTGGTAAATTAGAATTGAATTGCGACCGATGTGGAAATCATTTACCGCTTAATTTGTGGGATGAGTTCAACATTGTTGTTAAAATCGCGGAAGATCCGGATGCAAAGAATACCGAAGAAGAAGATCCTGATGTTTATTATATTTCGAGAGGAGAAAGTCATATCAATGTAAGCGATTGGATTTATGAGTTCATTAATTTAAGCATCCCAATGCAACGAAGGTGTAGTGAAGAAGAAATTGGTGGCACCTATTGCAATAAGGAAGTATTGGAGATGTTGAAAAATATGGATGTAAAGAATAACCAGCATACCCAAACGCTATGGAAAGGATTGGAGAAGTTTAAAGATCTTGAAAGCGAATAATTTTTTGAAGTTTATAAATTGTAAGTTATGCCAAATCCAAAAAGACGACACTCCCAGCAAAGAGGGGCAAAAAGAAGAACGCACTACAAAGCTGTGGAGGTAACATTGAGTAAAGACAGTACTACCGGTGAAACGCATGTTCGTCATCGTGCTCATGTTAGCGAAGGCAAGCTTTTTTACAAAGGGAAAGTGGTGGCTGAGAAGTCTCCTATAAAATAAATTCCTTTTAAAATAAAGCTTTGCTGCCGGATATGAAAATCTGTTTAGATATGATGGGAGGAGACTTTGCACCACTAGAGGCGGTGAAAGGTATTCAACTGTATATTAAACAATCGGATACTCCGGCATTATTAATTTTAGCTGGCGATGAAACGCAAATTACTCCCCTACTTGAAGAGTACGGTATCAATGCCGCTCAGGTAAAGGTTGTTCACGCATCACAGGTTATCGGAATGCACGAACATCCTACAAAAGCACTTAAGGAAAAAAAACAATCTTCTATTGCAATCGGGTATCAGTTGCTGGTTTCAGGAAATGCCGACGCATTTATTAGCGCAGGCAATACCGGCGCCATGTTGGTTGGTGCATTATTTAGTATCAAAGCTATTGACGGTGTGTTGCGACCAACTATTTCTACTGTTATTCCTAAAGAAACTGGTGGAACAGGATTGTTATTGGATGTTGGATTAAACGCAGATTGCAAACCAGAACATCTCAACCAGTTTGCCACACTTGGTTCGTTATATGCCAAACATATACTAGGATACGAATCGCCCCGTGTGGCACTTTTAAATATTGGAGAAGAAGAAGGAAAAGGAAATATTCTTGCACAATCAACCTATCCTCTTCTTAAAGAAAACACTGAAATTAATTTCATTGGTAACATTGAAGGAAGGGACATATTGCTTGATAAAGCTGATGTAATGGTTTGTGATGGCTTTACCGGCAACGTTGTGTTGAAAATGGCTGAATCCATTCATACCATTACGCAACGAAAAAAAATCGAAAATGAATACTTCGATCGGTTTGATTATGAAAATTATGGTGGCACGCCTGTATTGGGCGTTTCTAAACCTGTTGTGATTGGGCACGGCATTTCGCATGCTAGGGCATTTTATAACATGATTGCCCTTGCACATAAAATGATTGCCACCGGGCTTATGGAAAAAATGAAAGCCAGCTTTGAGGCGAAATAAGTAATTTACTTATTGAACTGAACGCTTTTGATGAAATCAATTTTTTCTTACTTACACCAATACGCCAAAACACTTAATAAATCTGTTTTTCTGCTTACCAGTTTGCTGGTGGCTATTTGCATTTGTATCAATTATTCAATAGGCATTGAGCCCAGGTTAACAAATTATTTTTCTTTTCCTCAACGAGTTATTGGATTTTTTCTACTGTATTTCACGATTTTTTGTGTTGGCTACTGGATTCACTTTGCGATAACGAAACACTATTTTCCTCAAGGATATCAATTGCCATTATTACTTGTTATTTGCCCGCTACTTTTTGCTTTGAAAATTAGCCTCCATTCGTTCGAATATGCCTTCTTGGATCACCTGGAACTGCAATGGAAAAAGTATTGGACAATTCTTCTTGACTGGCCTTTGAAGGCCTTGTGTATTCTTATAGCAATTATTGTTATTTGGAAATGCTCTAGGTATAAAAATGCAGTAGCAGGAATGACTTTAAAAAATTTCAATCCAAAACCCTATTTTATTTTATTGGCATTGATGATTCCTCTTCTCGCGATTGCTGCAACGCAGAACGATTTTTTAAGTACTTATCCAAAACTAAAAAATATTGAATTTATTGGAAGATATACAACCACCACCTGGAGATATTATTTGCTATACGAACTTAGCTATGGCACAGACTTTTTTAGCATCGAACTTTTCTTTCGGGGATTTTTAGTGTTGGCATTTGTACGTTTTGCTGGTAAAGATGCTATTTTACCAATGGCAGCTTTTTATTGCAGTATTCATTTTGGAAAGCCACTGTTTGAATGTATCTCCTCCTTTTTTGGAGGAATAGTGTTAGGAGTAATTGTTTATCGAACACAAACAATATGGGGTGGATTGATTACTCATTTGGGAATTGCCTGGCTGATGGAAGTGGCGGGATATTTGGGAGGCAGATTGTCGGATTCATAGATAGTGAATAGTCAAGAGTCAGAAGTCAGGAGATATAACAATAATTTAAAGCCAATGTTGGATAGGGTGAGTTTCGGATAGTGATTGTATTTACTTTTGTTACGCTAATCGAGATTATCATGAATAGTGACTATTGCACATACATTCATTCACTATTCATCTTTGACTATTCATTAAAACACTATTTACTAAAAAAACTACAAACCTGTAAGCCGGATTCTGTGTCGTTATTTTTTTCAATAAAAGAGGATCTTCTCTTTCACCTACTTTGAATTACGTGGCTATCATTTATCTGTTCCGCAGCTTACGTTGCGGAATCAATCTGCCTACCCATCGGCATC
This sequence comes from Chitinophagaceae bacterium, assembly GCA_046153465.1. Lineage (GTDB taxonomy): Bacteria > Bacteroidota > Bacteroidia > Chitinophagales > Chitinophagaceae > Endoryza. The sequence continues at coordinate 16,429 of JBJXDV010000446.1, read as the reverse complement.
GAACGAGCAGTTCTCTATCGCCGACCTATGTGGCATTTCAGCATGCAAGGTTTACCCTCCCGATCAGTTACCTGATCGGGACGGGAGCTCTTACCTCCCGTTTTCAACCTCACCCTTTCCTCTCCTTAAAAGAGAGGGAAGGCAGTTATTTTCTGTGGCACTATCTGTTCCCGTTTACAGGACCCGGCTATTCACCGGTGCATTGCTCTATGCTGTCCAGACTTTCCTCTCTCCTTTTTACACGAGAGCGATAACCCGGTTTGTAGCTTTACAAATTTACTATCGAAAATCGGGAATACGACCAAAGACTTTATCATGCTCATTTCAAATATTTTTTTGTTCCGATTACAGGCAAATAAAATAATTCCATCTTAATAATTGTAAAAGCATGACTTACTAAAAATACTTTTAAAAAAGAAATTATTTTTTCAAAAAAAGAAGTTTGATCGCAAATGTTGCAAGCAATATACTCATTGTATACCTAATATATTTTTGATAGTTTCTATTTTGCAAAAAACCGGCTGATGCTTTACCAACTAACAATACCATTAGTAAATTGGTAATTGTACTCCCAAGCATCTGCCATCCGCCTAACCTGATATATTGCAGCCATACCTGTTCTTTATCGTTATGAATGAATTGTGGCAGCAATGAGAAATATAAAATTGTTGTTTGTGGATTTAGGATATTCCCTATAAAACCCCGAAAATAAAAATAGGAGTTTTTCTTTTCCTTATAGACTAAACCCGAAGGTGTTACCCATTCTCTATTTTGAAAATTTTTATACGCGAGGAATAAAAGATACCCGATACCTGCATACTTCACAATCGAATACGCTACGGGTATGGCTATCAATAATGCCGTAAGTCCAAGTATGGTTGCTGTAATATGAAAAATAAAAGCGCTTGTAATACCTGCAACAGTTATCCAACCTGCATTTCTACCATAACTTATTGTATGACTTATATACAACATCATATTGGGGCCGGGAGTTAGCGCCATTCCAATTACTAGTAATAAAAAAGGTATTAATTCCTGCATGCTCATTTACAAGAAGCATTATGTGAAGTAAATTTCTGTAGCTCCATATCCGTAAGACGGATGGTATTGATTCACGAAGGTTTTGACTTCTCTCTTTAATTTTAAGAGTTCATGAATTTCATCACGCAGTTTCCCCGCCCCAACACCATGAATAACAATTAATGATTTTTGATGATGTGCAATCGCTAAGTCGAGATACTTTTCAAATGTCTTTAATTGTAACGTAAGTTTTTCAAAATTCGACATGTTTTCATAATCAATCGCAAGCTTTTCAATGTGGAGATCAATTTCATGTTTGGATGGTTCTAAATGTTGCCTTGCATGGGATGCGTCATAAATTTTATATCCGGCAGATGATAGTGTAGTAAGATCGAAATTTTCGGTTATCTGTTTCCCGGGATAAGTATCTAATAATTTATAAGAAAAAGTAGCTTCCCCTTTTTCTTTTAACTCCTTTATCCTGCTAAAAACCTGTTTCGCTTTTAATTTAAGGGACGCCTCAAAATAATCAGCTTTATTTTTATCGGGATTTATTAAAGAAAATTCAACATTAAAAACCGGGCTATCGTTTAAGCTTTCGAAAGGAATATCGTGAAGATAAAAATCTTCGAAAGCTTGTACCCGATTCTTCAAATCAAAGCCATCCTTATTAATATAACTGAGTTGATAATTGAAGATATAACCTATTTCAGTTCGGTTGATCAAGTGAATTTTTAAGTCTTCTACGATATCATCACCAAATTCATCGGATGTTGATACGGGAATAAAAGTGAGCCACACCCCATCAACTACCTTTTTCGTAAGTGATTTCGTTTCCCTGCGAATATCATCAATATATTTTTTCTCTTTTTTGGCAGGGAACAAGGGCTTTTCAGTAAATCGTTTAAAATAAGGGAAATCCAATTGATCTGAATAAGCGGGAAATTTTACACCCTTTACCTGGATCATCACCATTTTATCGTTGATAAACTCAATAACTTCCGCCTCTTCATTCGTTAGTTTAACCACCACTTTATCACCAATCTGAAACTTCATATCCTGCCTGTTAATAATATAACGTAATTAGTGTTATTTTTTCAAATACAAAAGTACGAAAAGCAGCCCTCCAATCTCCATCAATTAACAGAAACAGGTTATACCATAGTTGCCCTTATTTTGAAGCAAGTTTACTTTTTTTATACCCATAAAGAAAATAAACGATCAATCCCAATACCATCCATCCAAAAAACCACGACCAATTGCTGGCAGACATACCCGTTAATAAATAAAGGCAAGTTGATAATCCTAGAAGTGGGATCAGTGAATAATTCTTTATAAAAGCGAATACACTTAAAAAAATACATACCAACCAAAAAATAATAACAGAAAGGTTCATTGTTTTTTTGGCGACTAATGCGGCCGACAACGCGTTAGCTGTTGATTCGGGAGTTTTTATCTGGAGCCCGGCAAGTACGATATCCGTATCCTTCGCACTTAGCTCAAATTGAAACAATCGTTCGAAATAACCCTCAGAAAAAACTCCAAGAAATAGTAGTACACCAATGATTAAAACCGGGAAAATAATTTTCGCACTGATAAAGGGCATATTGAATTTACCAGGCTCTTTTGATTTTCGTGGAATTAGCAATACGCCTCCGCACACTAATACAAAAGCGAATAATGTGGCAATACTTGTGAAATCGAGTACAAAACTTTTATCGGTAAATAATATCGGTGTACCTACCACGAATCCTGTAACGATTGTTGCAAAAGAAGGTGTTTTATACCTGGGATGAATTTTTTGAAAAACAGGTGGTAACAAACCATCTCGGCTCATGCTCATCCAAATTCTCGGTTGTCCCATTTGAAAAACAAGTAAAACACTTGTCATTGCTACTACAGCACAAATAGATACTAATAATTGCATCCAACCAATATTCAGGTTCTGCTCCTCAAAGATAAAAGCGAGTGGGTCTCCTACCCCTTCAAATTTTCTATAATTAACAGTTCCGGTTAAGACAAGTGTCAGTAAAATATAAACGATGGTACAAATCACTAACGAATAAATCATACCTCTTGGCAAATCCCGCTGAGGATTTTTACTTTCCTCTGCTAAAACACTTACCGCATCGAAACCAATATATGCAAAGAAGACGCCACTAACGGCAGCCATTACCCCACCAAAACCATTTGGCATAAAAGATTGTACCCCTTTATTATTGGCAGGCGACCAATTAAATGTTAGTCCATTTGAAAAAAGAAGGTATCCGCCAACTAAAATTACCAGAGTAACAATTAGAAGTTTGAGTACAACCATTGAGTTACTGAAGTTTCGGCTTTCCCGTACTCCCCGGTAAACCAGATAGGTAATAAGTATATTTATTATTAAGGCTGGTAAATCAGCAATTATTCGAAGTCCTCCAATTACCGGAGCATTATTCCAGGCATTTATTAATTCTTCATTAGAACTGTGTTCAATTACCGCTTTATGCGCTTCCCGATAGCTGCACGCTAGATAATCGGGTATATTGATATGCAGCTTGCTTAACAGGGAAGTAAAATAATCGCTCCAGCTAAAAGCGACATAAATATTACCGATTGAATATTCCATAATCAATGCCCAGCCAATGACCCAGGCAAAAAGCTCTCCAAAACTTGCATAGGCATAGGTATACGCACTACCGGCTACGGGTATGCGGCTGGCAAATTCACTATAACAAAAGGCAGTAAAAGCACAGGCTATGCCGGTAATTATGAATAACAATACAACCCCGGGCCCGCCTTTATAAACCGCTTCGCCTAAACTACTGAAACTACCTGCTCCAATGATTGCCGCTATTCCAAAAAAAGTGAGATCGCGAACCGTGAGAACACGTTTTAATCCGCCGCCGCCGTGACTATCGTCTCCACCTTCAGCTAAAATTGAAGAGATTTTTTTTGTTCGAAACAATGAGCTGGACATGCAGTTGTTGGTTTAATGAACAGTCAAGATAATTAGATTTTGGAAAAATTAACACATCGGAGAATAAAAGAATCCGGATAGGCAAAACGAAGGACTAATAATCATAATACAAATCCTAAATAAAAGACACCATTTACTGCGCGAAGACTTTTTTTTATATCCTCTAAACTCTCCGATGATTTTTTCACCTTAGCTTTTTGCAATTAGCGAATTACTTTGTAAATGCTGGGCTGTTGATTCCGGCTGAACATCAATACGCACGATTCACCATAAAATAAGCAAGTTGTTTTAATGGTTCTTTTCGTGCCGAAAGCACGGCTATATCTTCCAGATGTTGCAATGCAGTATTTATGTATTTTTCTTTTAAGTTAAATGCCCAGGTATCAACCGCGCAATCACGAAAAATATCCAGCACTTTACTGACTTTATCAGGAGAACTACCATTGATAAGATTTTCAAGCGAAGATTTATTAGCCGGAGAAGCAACTTCCAGCGCATGAATTAACAGGAATGTTTTTTTATTTGCGATGATATCACCTCCTACCTGCTTTCCAAATTTTTCCGGATCACCAAACGCATCGAGATAGTCATCCTGAATTTGAAAAGCAATACCAAGGTTCCGTCCAAATTCGTATAAGTGAATTTGATTCCCTTCTCCGGCTCCACCCAACACGGCGCCCATTCGAAGGCTCGTAGCAAGTAATACCGACGTTTTTAGTTCAATCATCCGGATATATGCCTCGAGGCTTACTAAATTCATTTTTTCGAAATCCATATCCAATTGCTGTCCCTCGCATACCTCCCTGGCCGTTTTATTGAACAAATGAAGAATCGAATGAAGATATGAACTGTTAATTTTATTGAGATACTCATAAGCTGCTACCAACATTACGTCTCCGGCAAGCAATGCAGTTGACTCACCATATTTCTCATGAACTGTTTGCATGCCACGTCGTAAGGGAGCCTTATCCATTATATCATCATGAATAAGCGTAAAATTGTGAAATAGCTCTATGGCGTTTGCAACCTTAAAAGCGTCGGGATGAATTTCATCAAACAATTCATTACCCATCAAACATAAAACAGGTCTGATCCGTTTGCCGCCCAAGGATAAAAAATAATTGTTGGGTGAATACAACGAAGCCGGCTTTTCCGGGAAATGATTAACCGAAAACCGCTCAATAAATAATTTCGATAATGTGTCAAAATTCTGCATATGCCAACAGTCATTTTTGTAGCCTTACTATTTTTTCTTTTTTTCCTTTGCTTTTCTTTTTTTATCGCCTTCTTCTTCGGGTGATGATGAATCGATCACCCATTCATAATCCAATTGACGCTTTGTTAGGTTTGCCGCCACAATTTTTATCCGCACTTTATCACCCATCCTGAAACTACGCCCGCTGCGAATACCCGAAAGACAATAATCGCTTTCTATATGACGAAAATCATCATACTCAAAAAGGCTATTGATGCTAACAAGCCCCTCACACTTATGCTCAACCGTTTCCACCCAAAAACCAAAAGCTGCTACTCCGCTAATAACTCCATCAAATTCCCCTCCTAAATAACCCATCATGTATTCGACCTGCTTATATTTATTTGCAGCGCGTTCGCTTTCCATAGCCGATCGTTCTTTTTCGCTGCAATACCGGCATTTTTGTTCTAATTTTTTATCCGGCTGTACCCGGCCTTCTAAAATATCAAACAATATCCGATGCACGAGCACATCCGGGTAACGGCGAATGGGAGATGTAAAATGTGTATAATGTTTAAATCCCAAACCATAATGCCCAATGTTTTCTGTTGTATAAATTGCTTTTGACATAGTACGAATCCCTAACTGTTCCAATACATGTTGCTCGGGCTTTCCTTTTACATCTTCCAGCATTTGATTAAAAGAACGTGCAATACCTTCGGGAGTTTTTATATCGAACGTGTGGCCATATTTTTTTGCGAACTCTACGAAAGGAAGAAGTTTCACTTCATCAGGCGTGTCATGTATCCGATAAGGAAAAGGGATTTCTTTTTTATCTATTTTAATCTTGCCAACATGTTCTGCAACAGTTCTGTTGGCAAGCAACATAAATTCTTCAATTAATTGATGAGCTTCTTTACTTTCTTTAATCATTATGCCAATGGGCTTCCCTTTCTCATCCAATTTAAATCGTACCTCCTGAGATGAGAAATTTATAGCTCCTTTCTTAAATCGCTGCTTTCTGAATCGCTTACCAATCGTATTTAGAATTTGAATTTCCTCATTAAACAAACCCGCTTCTTTCTCAATAATTTCCTGCACTTCTTCATAAGCAAACCGATGATTGGAATGAATAATTGTTTTGCCAAGCCAATATTCTTTCACTTCCCCTTTCGGAGTTATTTCAAAGATCGCAGAAAATGTAAGCTTATCTTCTTTTGGCCGAAGCGAACACAATTCATTTGAAATTCTTTCTGGTAACATCGGCGATACCCGGTCGGGCAAATACACCGAGGTAGCGCGGTTATACGCTTCCTGATCCAGCGCGGTATCTGATTCTATAAAATGGCTTACATCTGCAATATGTACTCCAATTTCATAATTTCCATTATTCAGCGTTCGTAATGAAATCGCATCATCAAAATCTTTTGCGTCGGCTGGGTCAATCGTAATTGTAAAAAGTTCGCGGCAATCCTTTCTTTTAGAAATTTCAGCAGCACTAATTGTATCTGGTATACGTTCAGATTCTTCAATTACTTCTTCGGGGAAAAAAAGCGGAAATCCATTTGACATCAGTATTTCTTTCATCGCCATATCATTCACATCGCTGGCATCCATTACAACGATCACTTCTCCAACGGGTTTTTTATTTTTTTCCCATTCATTAATTTTTACAATTACACGGTCCCCGTCTTTTGCGCCATTCAACCCTGCAATAGGGATGTATACGTCTGGCATCGGCTTATTACTATCCGCCACAAAGAAGGCCGTATTTTTTCCCAGTTCAATATGGCCCAGAAATTCAACCTGTTTTCGTTTTAGCACTTCCGTTATCTTTCCCTGCAATCGCTTAGTTTTTTTAGAATCATTTTCTACCGAAACCTTCACCGTGTCGCCATGAAGTGCTGTATTAAAATCAACAGGTCGTACAATGATATCGTTTTCCAAATCCGGTACAATCACATAACCAATGCCCGACCTTGTTATATCAAGTGTTCCTTTATAACTGCCAGGTGAAGAGTGTTTGTTTTTGTCTTTAAATTTCTTTTTAGAATCTCTTTTGCTCATTTATAGTTTTATTGTTTCAATTGAAATGTTTCAATGAATTTAGTTATTAAATCAGTAAACTGTCTGCCTTCGCTAAATAATATCTCCATTTTAATAGGAATTACATAGAGCGGCAGCTCTTTTACTTCATTTGAAAATTTAGCAAGGCGAACAGCGTCTTTTTCAGTAGTAAGAATTATCTTATTGGTTGTTGAAATGGATTCAAATCGCTTCACAATATCCTTCCAGTCGTCGATACTGAAAATATGATGATCGCTAAAAAGCAGTTCATAATAGGCCTGTGCCTTTTCCTGTAAAAAATCTTTTAAAGGCAAAGGATTCGCAATTCCACTTACGAGAAGAACTTCCATGGAACTGCTAACCGGCATTGACCGGTGATGAATGATATGGTAGGGAATTCCATAGTTTATCGATGAAAAAAAAAGCTGTTGATGTGGTAAAATGTTCAACTCTTTTTTAATTTCCATCGCTTCTGGAAGAGAAATAGCTGGAGGGCATTTTGTTACGACCAACAAATTGCCGCGCACATAACTTTTTCTTTCATCCCTCAACTCACCCGTTGGCAGAAACCAATCGCGGGTAAAAAGGTTACTGTATTCTGTTAGTAATATATTCAACCCTGCTTTAACGCTCCGGTGTTGAAAAGCATCATCCAATATTATTAATTTAGTATGAGGCCGATCGTGCAATAATTGAGGAATAGCCATTACCCGCTCTTCTCCAACGGCAACGGTTATCTCCGGAAATTTCAAATGAAACTGCATTGGCTCATCGCCAATTTCAAGGGCAGAGGTATCATTATTTGCAAGAGCATACCCTTTGGTTTTTCTTTTATATCCCCGGCTCAGCGTGGCAAGTTCAATACTATTTTTAAATTCACTGATTAAATATTCAACCATTGTAGATTTTCCTGTCCCACCGGCAGAAAGATTTCCGACGCAAATGACTGGCAGGTTAAAAGACGTAGACGCAATAATGTTTTTATCAAACATCCAGTTCCTTACCGATAATACTACTGCATAAATAAGAGAAAGGGGAAACAACAATATGCGAATAGGTTTAAGCAGCGGAGCATTAAAATTCATAAATACGCGATGGAGTAATACAAAGATTTAAAGGTACATCAAATTCGTTGATGTCATCAATCTCCACCTTTTCATCAAAAAAGGAAAAACCAATCTTTAGCAGGTCCGGCCTGCATTGTGCCAGGTATCGATCATAAAATCCCTTACCATATCCAACCCTAAATCCTTTTTTGTCGAAAGCAAGTAATGGGATAATAGCAACATCAAATAATTTTGGCGGAATAAATGCACCATTTAAAGGTTCCAATATATTGTACTTATTTTTAGCATATAACCCATCATGTTCTACCTGGAATGCTTCCATCGATTTCATATCGGGATCCATTCGCGGCCATGCAATTATTATATGTGGCGATTTCTCCTTTAGAATATCAACACAATTACTAACATCAAATTCATTTCGATCATTAAGGGGTGAATAGGACAATATATATCTTACCGGTGAAAATTTTAAGGATAAAAAATGCTCTCGCATACGGGCAGAATTATCTACCCATACTTTTTCTTCTTGTGCCATTCTTTTTTTCAGGTAGTCGATCCTGATGTCTTTCTTTAGCATAAGAAATGAGTTAATGAGTCCCTTAGGTATTCAGCCATTAATTTCACAAAAGAATTCTCAGGAGCCTCAGTGAGTGGAACGGATGCTATTATGGGTAGTTTACTCCAGGATGCTATTTGCTGTTCATAAATTGGTTCATACCCTATGAAAACCCAACCCAAAACAGGTATGTTATTTCTTTTACATTCAGCAGCGGTAAGCAATGAATGATTAATACTGCCAATATAATTTCTACTTACAAGTACTACCCTGCATCCGAGAGATAAGATAAGGTCTTTAATAAATTCGGTGTCATTGAGAGGTACCATTAGTCCCCCTGCACCTTCTATCACTAAATTACAACTATAATCAGGTAATGAGGCACAAATGTTTTGAACGGTTATTGCAATATTTTCTTTTTGTGCAGCAAAATGCGGGGAAGCAGCCAACTTTAAAGTATAACGTTCTGGATGCACAACCGATTTTGGGTTCGTTAACTGCTTTCTTACCCATTCACTATCAGTTATTGGTTCAGTACCGGCCTGTACAGGTTTCCAATAATCAGCTTCCAGTGCCTCTGCAATAATTGCTGAAGCTAGTGTTTTTCCAATACCTGTTCCAATACCGGTAATAAAAATAGGAGGTTTCAAGACTCGTAATTATAAGTTAGCTAAAAAGATTGTCTGCTTTTTATTTGTTTACAAAGAAGGAAAAAATAGTGGTTCCATAATTGCGGGCCATGGAAAAATTAGTATAGCCATTATAGTTATTCCTTGGTGTGTGTTCTAATACAAACCATCCTCCTTCGGTTAATATTTTTTTTTGAGTAACCTTTAACGGCAACTCATCAATAGAATTTAGCGCGTAAGGCGGACCGGCAAAAATAAAATCATATTGGTCGGAACATATATCGAGGTAATGAAATACATCCATCTTAACCACATTGCATTTTTCGATTTTTAACAATGCAATTGTTTTTTTAATAAAATCAACCATCGTATTGTCTTTTTCAACTATTGTAAGATCAGTAACCCCTCTTGAAGCGAGTTCATAGCTAACACATCCCGTACCCCCAAAAAGATCAAGAGTTTTCAGCGATACAAAATCAAGATGGTTCTGGATAATATTAAATAAGCCTTCTTTTGCAATGTCCGTAGTAGGTCTTGTATGCGGCATGTTTGCAGGAGGATTGATGCGTCTGCCACCCATCTCTCCTCCAATTATACGCATAAAGCCATTTGAAGAATCGGTGAAAAATAATGGGCCGGATATTCTGTCAGTTGATCAAACTTCAAGGCATCTGCCCCTTTTGTATCCCACTCTATTTGTAAAAAATAACGAGCGATTTCATCATACATTGCAGAGTCCTCATCAATCAATCCGGATATTAACAGTTGAACCTTTTCCGGATCAAAATTAAGTTGCCTGCAAATGTTTAACAGGTAAAAGCTAAGATCCTCCGGTAATTCATAAAAACAACTCTGCATCAATTGCAACTTCTTTTCATCGAAAATAGCTGCAATCATTTTATCAGGATAAAAGTATAGGTGAAAAACAATTCCGGCTTCATTTTCTCTTGAATAAATTGAGGAAATCATTAAGGAATTGAAATGCCAGTAGTTGCCCGCAGAAAAACTATTTTGAAGAAAAGAATGAATTTCTTTTGGAATTCGATAAATCGTGTAAATATCATTACCGGGAATTTTTTCACTTAAAGCAAGCCCTTTATAAGTATTTCCGGAAACCATTTCCATAAGAGGTTTCGCCATTTCAGTAGAAAAAAATATTGCAGGAATTAATGTGCTTTCAATAAAATTATAAACAATCACTGTTTCACTGACTTTACTTTTAAAGAATGAATCACCTGCTACCAGGTTCATTATAAACTCATTCCTGCTTTCAATGGATTCTGAAGAAATATCGTATTGCCGCAATTGAAGCAATCGACTAATTTTCTTATTAACCAATGCACAGGTAAACTGTTTCTCAGTCACTTCAATAATTAATGAACATTGGGAAAGTGAATCACTTTCCTCATCAAAGGAGCCAATATCAAATGCAGGTTTTATCATCTGTTATAAATGCAATGTTACTATAATTTTTTTGATGAACTGGTAATTGGAATAGCGTTTAATTAAAAGCCGGTAAATACTAAGAACCTGTCTAAAATTAATATTTCTAATAACAGAAGCCGCAGATTCGCAGATTAAAAAACCTCAACTAGAATAACTTATCCGTACTACATCTGCGAATCTGCGGCTATACAAAAAATATAAAATCATTTTTAGACAGCCTCTAAGATCCCGAATTATACATTCAAAAATAGTAGGTTTGCGAAGTTTTATGGCAAATGAAATTAAGGATAGTACATTACAATTAAGAGTTACCAATCGGCAAATTCTAAAAATAGCGTTGCCTATCAGTTTTGCGATTCTAATTCCCCAACTGAATTTTATTACCAATAATATTTTCCTTGGTCACTTTCCCGATAATGGGAAATCGCTTGCAATAGCAGGAATTACCGGAGTATATTATTTAATTTTTGCCTCTATTGGGTTTGGATTAAATAACGGTTTGCAGGCATTAATATCCCGGCGCGCAGGTGAAAACAGGCCAGATGAAATCGGAAAACTTTTTAACCAGGGTGTTTTTATTGCCTTAAGTATTGCCGCCTTAGGAATAATAATCACCTACCTTTTTGTTCCTGGTATTTTCAGGTATTTTATTAAGGATGAGGGCAGGTTGCAACAGGCAGTTATATTTTTAAAGATTCGGATCTGGGGATTACCCTTTCTCTATATCTATCAAATGCGAAATGCTTTATTGGTAGGCACTAACCAAAGTAATTACTTAATTGCAGGTACCCTTGCCGAAACAATTTGTAATGTGTTCCTTGATTATACACTGATATTTGGTAAGCTGGGTTTCCCGGCTATGGGATTTAATGGTGCAGCCGTGGCGTCAATTGTTGCCGAGTTTACCGGAATGCTGGTTGTATACCTGGTAATTTTTAAGAAAGGAATTAGCAAAAGATTTAAACTTTTTAAAAAATTTAATTGGGATCCTGATAATCTCCGGCTGCTTTTAAATATGTCGTCGCCTCTAATTTTTCAACACGCTATTAGTATTATGAGCTGGGAATATTTTTTTCTCATGATTGATAAGCATGGTGAAATGGCACTGGCGATATCGAATACCATGAGAAATGTTTTCGGGCTTTTTGGAGCCGTTACCTGGGCTTTTGCTGCAACCGCAAGTACTATGGTAAGTAATATCATTGGCCAGAATAAAAAAGAAGAAGTGTGGAAACTAATTGGGAAGCTGGTAAAAATAAATGTGAGCTTCGCAATTTTCATAGCTGTATTGCTAAACTTATTTCCGAATTTATTCATGTCAGTATATGGACAGCCCCCTTCTTTTACTGCAGCAGCTATTCCAGTAATCAGGGTTGTATCGGTAGCAATGATATTGATGTCTGTTTCGGTTGTATTGCTGAATGCGGTAACAGGAACCGGAAACAGCCGGGTGACATTATTGATAGAAGCATCTACCATTATCTTTTATTGCCTTTATGTATACATTGTTCTTGATAAATTATTTTTATCAATTACGATTGGCTGGATGAGTGAGTGGATATACTGGACCTGTATTTTTATACCGTCGTTTTTATACCTGCGTAGTAATAAATGGAAAAATAAAGTGATTTGAGGCTTATGGCCATTAACTATAGGCATTAATCGCTCAATTTTTTTAACAACGCGGTTGCTTCCTGCTTCACCGTTGGATCATCCAACGTAAGACTTGGCAGTTTCAAAAGAGAATTCAGCATTTCGATTGCTTTGGCATCTTCGCCTTTACGGTGATAACATTTTGCCAATTCCATATAGTTAATTAGAAGGCCTGGATTAAGTTGCTTGCTTTTTTCGTAGTTAGTGATCGCATCCTTCAAGGAAGCCGGCGGCAATGAACCATATGAAATTTTCACCAGCCATTTTTCTACTGTACTTAAATTGCTTACTTCATAGTGCCATCTCCCCAGAATATGATAAGCTTTATAATATTGAGGATCGAGTTGTATACATTTTTCTGAAAAGGTTCTTATCCCCTTAACAGCATTAATTTTTTCTTCTCCCGATGAAATAATAGCCATTCTTCCCATTGCCAATGCCATTACAAAATTAGATTCGGTATTTGATGCATTTATATTCAATGCCTTTTTAGCATATAATTGAGCGGCCCTGTAGTAATTTTTCTGTTTTTCTTTTGAAGGTTGCCGTTTACCCAACAGGCTATACAACTCACTTACTTTACAAAGAGCCAAATAATTTGAAGGCTCAATTTTTAAAACTTCCAGGTATTTGAGTACTGCCTCATTATCCTTATTGGCTACTTCCAACTGCTTTGCTTCAGTAGTTAATGTACGAACATCCTGTGCAAAATTTTTTTCAGGCACAAGAATCAGAAGAAAAGCAATTAATATAGAAGATCTTTTAATCATTAAATTTTTTATGCATCGTAATCCCAATTTTTCCTTCAAAATTTTCGATAGGCGCTTCCAACTTATAAATACTAATTGAAATTTCACGAGTATTGGGAAATTGATGCCGTATCCTTTTAATGATACTATCTGCTACTTTTTCCAATAAAGGCGTTGAAATTTTCATCCGTTGCTTTATGATAGCAAAGATTTCAGTATAACTAATTGTTTCCTTTATATCTTCAAATCTTGAATTGCCCTCTTCATAACTAACTTTTATAGTAAGCTCATAGTTACTGCCGGTTTTCTTTTCTCCTTCAAAAATGCCATGAAAAGCGTGCATCCGGATATTTTGCAATTCTATTGAAATCATAACTTCAAATAAATGTTAAGTGACAAATTAAATAGAACTGCGGAATTGCCATATTATTTTTTCTTACTGATTACACCAGTCCTTTCGCAGAAAGGTATCGCTCTGCATCCAGCGCAGCCATACAACCGCTACCTGCTGCTGTGACTGCCTGCCGGTAGATTTTATCCTGCACATCTCCCGATGCAAAAACGGCTTCAACATTGGTTCTTGACGAACCCGGAGTTGTTATTATGTATCCGGCATTATCCATATCCAACCATCCTTTAAATATTTCGGAGTTGGGTTGATGACCAATGGCAACAAAAAAACCACTTACAGAAATCACCTGGGTTTCGCCATTTATTATATTCTTAATTCGAACAGCGTCTACTTTATGCTCTCCTAAAATTTCATCTGTTTCTGTATTCCAGTATATTTTTATATTGGGTGTTTGCTGAACCCTTTCCTGCATTACTTTAGAAGCACGCATGGTTTCCCGACGAATAAACATATGAACAGTGGTGCAAAGTTTTGATAAATACAATGCTTCTTCAGCAGCAGTATCTCCTGCACCTACAATTGCTACTTCCTTTCCTTTAAAGAAAAAACCATCACAAACGGCGCACGCACTTACGCCAAATCCATTCAATCGTTGTTCGCTTTCCAGGCCTAACCATTTGGCAGAAGCGCCGGTTGAAACAATAACTGCATCTGCTTCAATTAATTTTTCTTCATCGATCCATACTTTTAAAGGATGAGTAGAAAAATCTACTTTCGTTGCCAATCCATAGCGAATGTCTGCTCCCATGCGGGCCGCTTGTTTTTCAAAATGAATCATCATTTCAGGACCTTGAATCCCATCAGGATATCCCGGATAATTTTCGACCTCAGTAGTAATCGTTAGTTGACCTCCCGGCTGAAGACCCTGGTACAAAACCGGTTTCATATTTGCACGAGCTGCATAAAGCGCGGCCGTGTATCCTGCCGGGCCCGATCCAATAATTAAACAATGTACTTTTTCATTAACCTTGTTATCCATGTCAAAAAATTATGTAGTCAAAATTAAAAGTAATCCACTTACAATAATGTCAGCAAATTGATTATCTTTTTTCATGAGCAGAAACCATTCTAGAATAATTAGCTGTGGTATTACCTGGGTATAATTAAGGAAAGATATTCTGCGGCATACCCTCCAAAATAGCCAAGAGCTCCCCCTTTTATATTTGTAAGTACTTTGGTAGGAGAAGAAAACGGATTTCCAATACTTGCGTAACTGTATTCAATAGTTCGCCAAAAATCATAAGTAGCCTTATCAATATTACAATGTTTTATAATCACGGTATCTCCCCTGTCAAAAAGATTAAAGGTTTCTTCGTCAATAGGTTCATTGCGATTTACACCCCGGTCAATTTGTACATTGTATTTTTTTCCATCAACAATCTGATCATCAAAAACAGAATTCCTTCCGGGCCAAAAAGGCTCCCGGTTTCTTTTTGTGAAATACCTGATATAATTTCCATAACCTGGAGGATCTGAGGCCCGACCCATTACTCTAACAAAACTACTATCCACATTACCCGGCGCTTTCTCCCACCACAACGAATCAATTTTTTTATCAAGGGCAGGTATAGTTGTAGTTGCCGTAAACTCCTTTCCATCTGTGATTACTTTAAGAGAATAGGTTTTTGAAAATTCTCCGATAAAAGCATTCGACAAGTTGGTAGAATCTATGGAATAATAATAAAGGTTATAACCGTTTACTCCCGGTACCAAATACTCTTTCAATTTATGAGTGCGCGTACCATTGCTAATTTCTATGGTGGCATTTCTTATAAATGAATTAGCAAGTATTTCAGGAGAAATTTGATTGAAATAGTTTACACTTTTTGAAAGTATTACCACTGGCGGCATTCCATTCTCAATAGCTGCTTCTACCACTACAAGTGGTGAAGCATTTTCCGGAGTAAACGAAATAGATTTTTCGCAAGATGAAAAAATACCAAAAATAGCAATACAAAATAAAACTTGCTTTACCATAGACTTTGCAAAATTAAGCTATCTATAATTTAATAACTATTTTCAAAACCAATTGATGCGTTATAAAAATTAGAAAATCATTATAAGTAAAATGTTAACTGAAAAATGCGAATAGAATTTTTGATGTTCAATCAAAATGCCCAATCACTCCATTTTCATTGCACATAAAAAAAGCCCCGACTTCCGGTCGGGGCAGGTATATTAACCCAAGAAATTTTATCCTAAATAAGCTTTAAGTGCGTTGCTATACCTTGCTTTCTGTAAACGTTTGATCGCTCTTTCTTTGATCTGACGGATTCGCTCTTTAGTCAAATCATATTTTTGACCAATTTGCTCAATGGTTACACCATTCTCTCCATCCAATCCAAAATATGCATTGACGATTTCTGCTTCGCGTGGACTCAATGATTTCAAAACACGTCGTATTTCATTACGTAAGGAGTCCTTCATTACATTATCGTCGGTATCATCAGCACCTTCCAGTAAATCTCCCATAGCAACATCTTCTGCTTCATGTACCGGAGCATCCAAACTTGTATGACGGGTATTACTTTGAAAAATATTATTAATCTCTGTTTCACTCATTTCTAATAACTCGGCCAGCTCTTCTGTGGATGGCTCCCTTTCGTGCTCCTGCTCGAAAGCCATGTACGCTTTGTTAGCTTTGTTATAAGTACCGATTTTATTTTGTGGTAA
>JBJXDV010000445.1:0-7104 GCA_046153465.1 Chitinophagaceae bacterium | reverse complement strand
CAGCCGAGAACGTGAAACTAAGAGATGGAAAAGCAAAAAGAAAATTTATAAGCTTATTGGTTCAGCGCATCCCGGCTCATAAGCCGGGAGGGTCGGCGGTTTCCCGCTTGAAGCGGGATCAACTCCCACCCACGCATAACCTCAAGATTTTTTTAACAAAAAAGAATTGAGGTTTTTTATGTGTACCTGTTATATCTTATACTCCTTCATTCGTAATAAATTTTACATTGGAAGCACCTGTGATTTGCTTTCAGAAAGAATTCGAAAACACAATACAAACCACAAAGGTTTTACTGGCAATACTGCCGATTGGAAGATAGTGTATTCAGAAATTTTTTCGACTAAAGAAGAAGCATACAGCCGAGAACGTGAAACTAAGAGATGGAAAAGCAAAAAGAAAATTTATAAGCTTATTGGTTCAGCGTATTCGCGCTTGTAAACCGGAAGGGTAGGAGTTATCCTGCAACTGCGGGGCTAACTCCCAGTTAGAAAGACTTGGATTCTTTTTAAGAAATTGTAAGTCGGTAAATTTTAATAGTTGCTTTGGTTTTTATTTATGTTGGCGTATTATTCACCGACTCTTTTAAATTTTCTTTGTCTTTTTTCTTTTTGAAAGAAACGCTTCAAATTCTATCAATGAAAAACTACTAAGGTTATTTTCTTTAGTGAGCCCGCCTTTTTGTGCAGCCAGCACACCATAACGACAGTCATTAAATCCTTCTGTTGTATGTGCATCTGGGTCGATTGACAGCAAAATATTTTTTTCCATGGCATAGGGTATCCACTGCCAGTCTACATCGAGTCTGCGGGGATGAGCATTCAATTCAATTACTACCTGATGTTCAGCACAAGTGTCAATAATTTTCTTATGATCGATTGGATATCCATTTCGGCTTAGCAATAAACGGCCGGTCGGATGACCGAGTATTGTCGTATACGGATTTTCAATAGCCCGAATTAAACGCATCATCGCTTTTTCTTCCGTCATTTTAAGATTGCTATGCACCGAAGCAATGACAAGATCAAAGGTGGCAAGAATAGTATTTGAATAATCCATATTCCCATCTCCGAGGATATCACATTCAATACTCTTAAAAATCTTAAAAGGAGAAAACGTGTCGTTCAGCTCATCAATATATCGATGCTGCTCTTGTATTTTTTGTTCAGAAAGACCACCGGCATAAGCTGCTGCTTTGCTATGGTCGCTTATTACCAGGTACTCATAACCCTTATCAATACATGCCTTTGCCATTTCTTCAATAGTATTCGATCCATCACTCCAATTACTATGTGAATGAATGATTCCCCTGATATCGGTTAATTGAATGGTGTTAAACAGTATTTTGTTTTGTGCTTGATTGATAATATTACTCGACTCTCTCAAAAACGGCGGAATATAATTAAGTCCAGCGTTTGAAAAAATATCCGCTTCCGTACCTGTAAAATCTGTTTCGGGAAATTTTTCAAGAAAAGAATTTGTAAATATTGCCGACCCGGTGGTTAAAAATTGGCGTTCACATGTTTTGGTTGATTCAATAAATAATCTAAGTTTCAATCCATTCTTTAATTTATAAAACAAACTATTTTCTGTTTCTTCTAATAATTCGGGAGGCACAGTGGTTTGAAAAGCTTTTCTTACCAATTCCTTTGTAGAAAAAAGTACAAATTCCAATTCGTCGATTGTTAATAGTTGTCTTCTATATGATCCGGTTACCTGTACATTGGTTTCACCAAAACATTTTTCAAGAAATGCCTTCACCGAAGGAAAAATTGCTTCTATTTCTGAATAAAGAAAACTTCCCTGGTTTTGAAAATAGAATTCGATAGCTTCCTGAACATTCTGTTGTGTTTTTGCGCCAAATCCTTTAAATAATAATAATCGATTTTCATTACATGCATATAATAACTCTCCAATCGATTCAATGTCCATTTCTTTCCAAATGGTAGAAATTTTTTTTGGACCAATTCCTTTTATATTCAACATTTCAATAACACCTGGAGGTGTTTTTGAAATGATTTCATACAGCGCCTGAAGCTTCCCCGTTTCAATAATCTCTGCTATTTTTTTTGCTACCGATTCGCCAATGCCCTTTAAGGAAGCAATTTTTTCTATGGGAAGTAGGATAAGCTGCTCTGGTAATTTTTCGATGTTGAATGCAGCAGCACCATAGGATCTTGCCTTAAAAGAATTTTCGCCATGAATATCCATAAGTTTGGAAAGAAGAGAAAACTGATCTGCTATGAAGTAATTATCAATGGGAATTTTGTTCATTGCATTTAAAAGCAAGTTAAAAAAAAAATCCCCCGAAGATCGGGGGACTTTGATATTTTCTACTTTTAGAAAGAGGAAGAATTATCTCTTCTTAGCAGCTTTTTTCTTAGCGGCTTTCTTTTTTGGAGCTGCTTTCTTTCTTGGAGCTGCTTTCTTTGCACTTTTTTTAGCTGCTTTTTTAGCTGCTTTTTTCTTTGTTGCCATTTTTTGTGAATTTAACGGTTAGTAAAAAGAATTTAACGAATGTAAAAATAGAAACTTAATCCAAACCGCCAAAATAAATTTCACATTTTGTGAAAAATATATTATTGTACCAATTCGCAAAAAAATTATTGAATCGCCATAACGTTTACAATTGTTTTATCATCTTTACTCTTTTTGAATTCTACAATACCGTCTGTTAATGCAAATAATGTAAAATCTCTTCCAACACCAACGTTCTTTCCCGGATGGTAAACCGTACCGCGTTGACGGATGATTATATTACCAGAAACTGCAGGTTGGCCACCATATATTTTTACACCGAGACGTTTACTTTGCGAGTCCCGGCCATTCTTAACACTGCCTTCGCCTTTTTTGTGCGCCATGATTATTTAGTTTATACTATTGAAAAGTTTAAGCAATACTTGTTACTTTGATCTTCGTATAATGCGTACGGTGTCCATGTTTCTTACGAAACCCTTTTCTTCTTTTTTGTTTATAGGCAATTACTTTATCACCCTGAACATGATCGATTATTTCGACCTGAACTTTTGCTTTAATACCAATACCAACAGATAACTTTCCATCAGTATCCGTAAGCAATACTTCAGCTATTTCTATTTTATCGCCGGCGTTCCCATCTACATGAGGAACATACAGAGTCTGATCTTTCTTAACTCTAAATTGCTGACCGGCTACTTTGATTACTGCAAACATAATATTCCAAAAATTAGGACGGCGAAGGTAGGGATTTTAGCCAGATTGTTAATAGATTGGTTGAATATTTTTTATTGATTTTCCCCAGTTGTGCAAATATAGGTTTAATGGCCTCATTGGGCGTGTTTTGGCTTAATCCTTCACAATCACACTATTGTTATATTTATCCTAACAGGTATAAGTTTGTGTGTTTGCCGATTTGCCGTAGGTTTGTTGCCTAAATGAACGAATAGCGGTTATGAAGATTAAATCATTCCTGGCAAAGCCTTTTGCAGGCTATATATATAAAGGTATCCGTAAAGAGATGCAAACAGCTATTGAGGACCAGGAAAAAATTTTCCGGGAGCTGTTAAAAACGGGCAAAACAACTGACTTCGGGAAAGATCACCGGTTGAATGAAGTAAGCAGGCATGAAGAATATATTCAGGCGGTACCCATTCGGGATTACGAACAGATTAAGCCCTATATTGAAAAAATTAAAGAAGGAAAACATAATGTTCTCTGGAAAGGCAAGCCTCTTTATTTCGCCAAAACTTCCGGAACCACCAGCGGTGTAAAATATATTCCTATTTCAAAGGATTCAATTTCTAATCATTTAGATACCGCCCGTAACGCTCTTCTTTGTTATATCGCCGAGTCGGGCAATACTGGTTTCACCGATGGGAAAATGATTTTTCTTTCAGGATCTCCCGTATTGGATAGAGTAGGAGGTATTCCAACGGGCAGGCTTAGTGGAATTGTAAACCATCATATTCCCAGTTATCTACGGCGCAATCAACTACCATCTTACGAAACCAATTGTATTGATGAATGGGAAACTAAGCTGGATAAAATAGTGGAAGAAACGATGTTGCAGGATATGACACTCGTCAGCGGTATTCCTCCATGGATGCAAATGTATTTTGACAGGTTAAGGGAGAAAACCGGGAAAAGACCTGCTGATTTATTCCCGAATTTATCAGTGATTGTACATGGTGGGGTAAATTTCGAACCCTATAAAGCAAAGCTGCTTGATACCATTGGCAAAAAAGTATCGGCGATTGAAACCTATCCTTCCTCTGAGGGATTTATTGCATTCCAGGATAGCCAGGAAGCCGAAGGGTTGTTACTTAATTCGAACAGTGGTATTTACTTCGAATTTGTACCCGCAGAAGAAGCATCGAAGCCGAATGCCCGCCGGCTTACCTTAAGAGATGTTAAGGTGGGAGAAAATTATGCGATTATTATTAATAATAATGCGGGATTATGGGGTTATAATATTGGCGATACCATAAAATTTGTATCTACAAACCCCTATAGAATTGTAGTTACTGGTAGAATCAAACATTTTATTTCTGCTTTTGGGGAACATGTAATTGGCGAAGAGGTTGAGTACAGTTTAATGAAAGCTGCAGGGGAAGAAGGGGTATACATTACTGAGTTTACTGTAGCACCAATGATTCAACAAGGAAATGGGAAATCTTTTCATGAATGGTTTATTGAATTTGAAAACCTTCCCCATGATGTAAGCGAATTTGCCCGGAAAGTAGATCATAATTTGCGTGAAAAGAATATATATTATGACGATCTTATTAATGGAAACATTCTGCTGCCCCTTCATATCAGGCCGATAAAAAAGAATGGATTTATTGATTATATGAAATCTATAGGAAAATTAGGCGGGCAAAATAAAGTACCTCGTTTAAGTAACGACCGTATCATTGTTGCTGATCTTGAAAAATTTGCGGAGTAGAAACCATTCTTACATCTCATTTTTCACTACTTTTAAAAAATACATTTGATATTGATTTATATTCATGGCTATTAATTTTCCTAAAAAACGCATTGCTCTTTTCGGATCCACAGGTTCCATCGGTACGCAGGCCCTTGAGGTCATACGTTCTAATAATTCGATGTTTTCTGTAGAAGTATTGACGGCACAAAATAACGATGAGTTGCTTATTAAACAGGCATTGGAGTTTGATCCAAACCTTGTTGTAATTGGCGACGAAAAAAAATATGGTAAAGTAAAAGAAGCGCTAAAAAATAAACCCATAAAAGTTTTTGCCGGAGAACAGGCATTGGAAGAAGCGGCTGCCATGGATTGTTATGATATGATGCTGGCTGGTATTGTTGGTTTTGCAGGACTGAAACCTACACTAAAAGCAGTAGAAAGTGGTAAGGTGATTGCTCTTGCCAATAAAGAAACCCTAGTTGTGGCGGGGGATATTATTATGCAAAAAGCAGTTGAAAACAGGGTACCGGTAATACCAGTTGATTCGGAACATTCGGCGATTTTTCAATGCCTGGTTGGAGAAACGCGTAACAAAATAGAAAAAATAATTCTTACTGCATCCGGGGGACCATTTTTAGGTAAGAAACCAAACTTCCTGGTAAATGTAAAGCGCGATCATGCCCTTCAGCATCCTAACTGGAATATGGGTGCGAAAATATCAATTGATTCTGCCACGTTAATGAATAAGGGGCTTGAAATGATTGAAGCAAAATGGCTCTTTAATCTAAAGCCTGAGCAGGTTCAGGTTGTGGTACACCCGCAAAGTATTATTCATAGCATGGTTCAATTTGAGGACGGAAGCATTAAAGCCCAGATGGGGTTGCCCGATATGAAATTGCCTATTCAATATGCGATGGCTTTTCCACAACGCATTCAAAATAAATTCCCCAGATATGATTTTCGTAAACCCAGCCAATTAATTTTTGAAGAACCCGATACGAAAACATTTCGTAACCTGGTACTGGCAACTGACGCGTTGTTTAAAGGTGGCAATATGCCCTGTATCATGAATGCAGCCAACGAAATTGCTGTTTATGCTTTTTTAAGAAATAGGATAGGATTTTTAGATATGACCGACTTAATTGAAAGAACCATGAACAGCATTGCTTTTATACCAAAACCTACGCTTGAAGAATATTTTGAAAGCGATGCAGAGGCACGTAATTTTGCCGCTTCTATAATCAAATTATGAATAAACACATTGATGGGTGCTTTAGTAACTTGGTTAGCGAAGACTGTTTCCAAGAATAATTATCAAACAAACTTAAAGCACGATTGTTTCGTTAATAATAGTCGGTTTTCTGTAAAGATTCTATTCTAAAAATGAAAGGCTGATCGTTGAATAACCGATTTTAAATTAGTATTAATAACAATGACAATTTTAGCAATCGATTGGGCCGTAGTAGGAATCAAGGCGGGACAACTTATTCTCTGTTTATCAATTCTGGTGGTACTTCATGAAATGGGCCACTTCCTGCCGGCAAAATGGTTTAAATGCAGGGTGGAAAAATTTTATCTTTTTTTTGATCCTTGGTTTTCTCTATTAAAGAAGAAAGTTGGCGAAACAGAATATGGAATTGGTTGGTTACCTCTTGGCGGCTATGTGAAAATAGCAGGGATGATTGATGAAAGCATGGATAAAGAGCAATTAAAACAACCTGCTCAGCCTTGGGAATTTCGTAGTAAACCAGCCTGGCAACGATTGATCATTATGTTGGGAGGTGTAACCGTAAATCTTTTATTGGGATTTTTGATTTTTGCAATGATTCTATTTAAATGGGGAGATGAATATCTACCTGTTAAAAACGTAACTAATGGTGTTTTTGTAGATAGCCTTGGACAAAAAATTGGACTACAGGATGGCGACAAAATTCTTGCTGTTAATGGAAAAGAAATAGAGAATTTTGAAAAAATTGCTGGCGAAATAATCCTAAACGAAGGGAAGATATTACAGGTAGAACGTAATGGACAAAAAATTGACCTCGCTATCCCAGATGGAACGATCCGTTCTCTTATTCGAAAGAAAGGCGAACCATTGGCTTATCCAAAATTTCCAGCCATTGTAGATTCGGTTGATTTGAAATTGGCAACTTTCAAAGAAGGGGCATTGCAAAAAGGTGATCAGTTTATTTATTTTGAT
>JBJXDV010000444.1:0-13952 GCA_046153465.1 Chitinophagaceae bacterium | reverse complement strand
CCACCCCTTCCTTCAGATTTTCACCGATGATGTTTATGAATTTTCCTTTTCTGTCTACCGTAGGTACTTCATTGCCCGCTTCGTCTTTTATAGTAAGCGCAGGTATGCCGTTTTGCTTTGCCACCCTGAAGTCGTCGGCACCAAAGGTATATCTACTGTATTATGATCTGCATGGGTAGTGCCATAAATAGGAATATCTCTTAGCGACTGTGCCCAGGCGGTAGCATATGTTGAATGGGTATGAACAATAGCTCCAATTTTTTCCCAATGCTTATATAAAACCGCATGTGTTTTGGTATCAGAAGAGGGTTTAAGGTTTCCTTCAACCGTATTGCCGTCAAAATCTACAATTACAATATTCTCAATCGTTAAATCGGTATAAGGAACTCCACTAGGTTTAATGGCAAATACTCCTTGTTTTTTATCAGCGATACTTACATTGCCGAAAGTAAAAAGCACCAATCCCAGTGAGGGCAATTGCATATTTGCATGATAGGCTTCTTCTTTAATTTTTTGATAATTACTCATTGGTTGTATAATATATAAAGACACTTATTAAATAAATGCAAAAGATCAATACCGGATCAAATCGGTTATATCCGCGTTTCCATTTTAGTTGATAGGAACACTGATGGAACGGATGCAACGGATAAGTACAGATCAAATCAGTTTTATCGGTTCAATCAGTTATATCCGCGTTCCAATTATAGTTAAAAGAAACGCTGACTTAATCGTTGAAACAGGTAATTTTCTATTCTATATTGGCTATTTCGTTTGCTGTTCAATAAACTGCCCGAGCTTTTTATATTGTTCATAGCGATTTTTATATAGAGCAACTTTTCCTTCTTCCGGAAAATACTCCTTTTCAAATCCACTACCCATTGCCTTCATCGCATCTTCCACTTTTTTATATATTCCGGCAGCCGTTGCTGCAAACATGGCAGCCCCCGCGGCGCAAGTCTGTTCACTACTATGAATTTTTATAGGCATATTAAGTACATCGGCCATCATCTGCATTATATACGGAGATTTTTTTGCAACACCACCTAATCCAATAATACCTTTTACAGGAATTCCTTCATTTATAAATCTATCTACTATTGCCTTTGCACCAAAGCAGGTTGCTTCAACAACTGCTCTAAACATTCTTGGAGCATCGGTTGCTAAATTCAGCCCTGTAAATGCTCCTTTCAATGCTTGATTGGCATCGGGTGTTCTGCGACCATTCATCCAATCGATACATAATTCACTGTGTTCATTAAAAGGTAACGCAGAAGCAGCAAGGCTCAAAGCTGGGATAATTGACTCCGTTATATGTAGCTCCAGTTTTTGTGCAGTATTTGAATCAATGAGTCCGGTATTGCCACTCAACTGCAATGGCCAGCTAATTAAATTCTTAAACCATGCATAAGCATCGCCAAAAGCCGATTGACCAGCTTCCAATCCGCACATTCCAGGAATTACCGAACCATTTACCTGCCCGCAAATTCCATTAACCAATTTGCCCTCCATATCTTTTATAGATGCAATAAGTATATCGCAGGTTGAAGTGCCCATCACCTTACTCAAATAATAGGGTTCGATTTGTCCGCCCACTGCACCCATATGCGCATCAAATGCGCCAACGGCCACTGCTACCTGCTCTGATAAACCTAAGCGCCTGGCCCATTCGGTGCATAGGTTACCCGCAGGTGTATCCGAAGAAAATATATTTGAATGCAGTTTGTCTTTAAATCCATCCAATAAAGGATCCAGCGATTTAAAGAATTCATTGGGCGGAAACCCATTGAAGGAGGATGCCCAAAGACCTTTATGCCCGGCCGCACATACTCCACGTTTCAATTTGGAAACTTGCTTTCCACCCGTTAATAAAAAAGGAATCCAATCGCAATGCTCTACCCAGGAGTAAGTAGCTTTTCCTACCATCTCATCTTCTCTTAATATATGTAGCAGTTTAGCCCAGAACCATTCGCTGCTATAGATACCTCCAACAAATTGCAGATAATTGGGAGAAACGGTAGCTGCATGCCGGTTAATTTCTGCTGCTTCCAGTATACTTGTATGATCTTTCCAAAGAACAAACATGGCATTCGGATTTTCGGCAAATTCAGGGGTTAATGATAGCGGAATGCCTGCTTCATTCACGGCCACCGGCGTTGAGCCAGTGGTATCAACCGCTATTCCTTTTATTGCCGAGGCAATTTGTTTGCCCGCTTTTTTTATGCAATCCACAATGGTGTACTCAAGGCCTTCAATATAATCGGATGGATGCTGGCGAAATTGATTGACAGAAGGATTACAATAAAGACCTTTTTTCCAACGTGTATAAAATGAAATAGAGGAACAAACCTCCTTTCCATTGGAGGAATCGATTATAACAGAACGAACACTGTCTGTACCAAAATCAACACCAATTACAAATGAATCATTAGCCATAAGCCGAACAATCGATAATAATTGTCAAATTAACGGTTAATAGCTAATGAACAAAAAACTACAGGGATATTATTTTGTAATCGTTGTGTAAAACAAAGAATGCCACTCACAAAATAGCTGTTCAGGCTCTTGTACCAGCCAGGGTGGATGTTTTCAGGCCATTTATGGCTAGGTTATCGAAACTTATCAGAAACAACTGTTGCCAGACCCCAACTCTTTTATAGCAAACTTCAAATGCACCGGTAGGGTAGTACGATAAGTATTAAAACCTATTCGTTGTTAGTACCAATTCATTGCCCGGGTATTGAACACCGGAGTTATTTTCGACAGTGATAAATATCTTAGTCGGTCTTACAGGTGATACACTCTCTAAAGAAGCTTTTAAAGTTTTTGAAAGTAATTTAGTGGAACTGTTTATTTGCCCGAGATTTTTTACAGGTTGATTATTACTTTCCATCCATACCACATACGTTTGTTCATTGGTGGGCAATCGTTTTGCTTCTGCAAGATTAAACAGGCTTATGCTGATTACATAATTCTGATTATTATCTTTTTTAACTTTTACGGTACCCCTTGCAGCAGGTACTACGGCTGATGTTTGAAAATTGATTTTTTTTGCGCATGAGCTTACTATTAGTACTACTGCACCAATCAACAAGGCAATAAATAGTTTTCTGTTACTGCTACTCTTATTTACAGGTTTCATTATTTATAAATTAAGTTTTATGAATAGTAGTTATTATATTTATTTCAATGCAGCAATAAGTTCTTTTGCAGCGGCTTCGGATGATCCCGGGTTTTGGCCAGTAATTAGTAAACCATCAGTTACTACATAGCTGGCCCAATTTTCTTTTTTACTGTAAATGCCTCCGATTTTTTTTAATTCGTCTTCCAATAGAAACGGAACAATTTTAGTAAGCTGTACTGCCTCCTCCTCGCTATTTGTAAATCCTGTTACATTTTTTCCTTTTACCAATAGGTCATCTTTCTCGTCTTTTACATGTAAAAGCACAGCGGGTGCATGGCATACAGCAGCAATTGGCTTTTTGCTATTCCAAAATGATTCGATTAATTTAATGGAGTCTGCGTTATTTGTTAGATCCCACAAAGGGCCATGGCCACCGGGATAAAAAATTCCGTCATAATCATCGGCAGAAACGTCAGATAATTTTTTTGAAGTGCTTAATCGTTTTTGCAAATCGATGTCTGCTTTAAATTTTATAGTGGCTGGCGTTTGATTTTCCGGAGTATCACTGGAAGGGTCAATGGGTGGCTGTCCACCTTTCGGCGATGCAATAGTAATTACTGCACCAGCATCTTTAAAAGCATAGTAGGGAGCTGCAAACTCTTCTATCCAAAAGCCAGTCTTTTTTCCACTGTTTCCAAGTTCACTATGCGAGGTAAGTACCATTAATATATTCATCGGTTAATTTTAATTGCTATTATTATTTCATAAAGGTGGTAAAGATGGTATCAGGAACTGTTACACAATTGGCACTATCTATTGTATAATTCACAGGTGAATTGTAAAAAAATGGTATCACTTTATCGATTGATACAATAACGCTTTCAAGCGAAATAAATACGAACGGCAATTCCGCTAAAGGTTCATTTGCGTTTCGTGAGCCTTGTAAGTACCAGAATAATAATGACAATTGCTACTATGATTAACGTTACGCCCGACCATACCCCTGCTTTGAAAATACTTCCGATGGCTTCGCAACTGCTCAGCCCAATCGTTAATAATGCAAACAACCAAGTATTTAACAGTATTTTTTTCATTTTACTAAACTTTTATTTTTTTGCTAATAATACTTTTTTTGTGACTCAGTTGTTCTGCTTCATCAAGTGAATGGCTCGAATGGATATTATTTTCCTTCTCTGCTAATTTGGAGAGTTTAACGTAAAATTTTTTTAGAACATTTAATTCTTCATCAGTTAAATCTTCGATATCAATTAGCCGGTTGCTGGCAGTTATACTTGAAGCAATCAGCTCATTTAATTTTAACTGTATGGCCATAGTATCTTTATTCTGCGACTGCTGAATAATAAATACCATTAAAAAAGTAATAATGGTAGTACCTGTATTAATTACCAACTGCCATGTATTTGAAAAGTTAAAGATCGGCCCTAAAATTCCCCAAATGAGCACCACCAGCATTGCGCCAATAAATGCCGCGGGTGAGCCAGTTGCCCTTGTTATTTTTGTGGAGAATTTATCAAACAGCTTAATAAAACCTTTCCCTTTTTTGTTTTTCATTTTACGATTTCTGACGGCCTAAAAAAATAAGTAGTATTTTTTTGACTACAAAATAATGAGGAATACAGGCTGCTCAATAAACCATTTAATTATTAAGCAGCCCGTAAACGTTCACCTGTCTGTCATCCCCTTTATTAGTTGTTTAATGCCTCTACATTAATAGACATTTCCGCAATTTCAGTTAATTTTTCATCTGCTTCTTTTTCCTCATTTAACGTTTCGAGCAACATCTCGGCCGCATCATGCTCGCCTAACGTTTTAGCAAATGCGCACAACGTTCCGTAGGTAGCTATTTCATAATGTTCTACCTTTTGAGCCGCTGAAATGATACCTGCATCTCTTACCATTCCCTCTTCGGTTGATTCCATTATTTCTTCCGCTTCTTTTACCAGGCCGGCCATGGCTTCACATTTTTTAGCTACTGCTTTTTCATCGATAGCAGCGAATACATCTTCCAAGCGCTTAACATGAGTTTTGGTAACTTCGAGATGACCGGTAAGGGCCTTCAACAACCCGCCGTCGGTTGTATTTTTAATCATTTTGGGAATTGCCTTGGTAAGTGCCTTTTCAGCCCAATAAATATCTTTTAATTCATCTACGAACAGGTCTCTCAATCCTTGAGCCACGCCATTTTTTTGTTGATCGTGCTCAGGTTGGTTCTGCGTTCCTTTTTGTGTTTGCTTAGTTGTTGAATTTTGCATTACTTGTAATTTTTGATGATGATCGAATACACTTTATCCTTACTTAATGCTTTCGCATTTTTTCTGACATTCAATGGCATGTTCTAAATGAGTGCGTAAACCGACAAGCATATTCGCCGCCCATTGCTTTATTTCTGCATTATTCAGATCTGTAAATGCTTTTTCAAAAAGCCTGATCGCATCGTTATGCCCGTTTACCATCCTATCGCAGTATGCCTTATCAAAATCCGTCCCCGATTTGCTTTCTAATTTTTTAAATGCATCCAACGCATTATCTGTTGGCAAAGAAGGAATGGTGATCAGCAATTTCTTCGCTAATGAATCCGTTTCACCCATTGCTTTGGTATGGGCCTGTTCCATCATTTTCCCCAGCTCTTTTACATCAGCCATTGTACCCTTTTGTTGTGCAAGCTGACCCAACTTAATTTCTTCCAAATTAATTTCGGCAACATTCACTAAAAACTTCGCATCTTGTTCCCTATTGGTATTGTCAAACTTTTTATCGTTCGCATCTGTTGCCACTTTCTTCGAATCTTTTGAATTGTCATTATCGTTACATGCGATTAAAGTAAGTATTGCCACAAAAAGAAAGGAAGTATACAGTACATATTTTTTAAAATGTTTCATACAGTTTTTTTTATTTAATTAGATATACAAAGGTTTGTACATCACAATAAATATGCGTTACAGAATTTAAAATAAATGTTGTATAATTCCCATGTTAATAAAACAAAGGGATCTGTTTTGAGAATTACCTATTGGAAGGGAAGGAAAAAAGTGAATTTGGCACCTATGCCCAGGTTACCTTCTGCGTCAATAAAGCCACTGTGGTTTTCAATAATTTTTTTACAAATAGAAAGGCCAATACCAGTGCCAGGATAAGCACTGGTAGAATGCAGACGCTTAAAAGGCATAAATATATTTTCTGCATACTGTTGTTCAAACCCAAGGCCATTGTCGGTAAAAGATATTTTAAAATATTGTTTTGTGTTTTCAGCCTGGAATAATAGTTTTTCTTCGTCACTCGATAAACTACATTCAATAGTAATTATTGGCGAAATAGTTGGCTTGCTATATTTTAAGGAATTGCTGATAAGATTGGTAAACAATTGCTGTATCTGAAAGGGAACAACAGCCAGCGTTGGTAAATGAGCCGAATGGACTTCAGCTTTTTTCTCTTCGATAGTCTGCGACAATTCCTGCAGCACGGTTTTTAGTACGGTATTTAAATCAGTGTCGGTAAATATTTTTTCTCCCTTATTTGCACTTGAAAATAACAAAAGGTCGTTTATTAAATGCCTCATACGATGGGCTGATGAATCAATTTTTTCAAAATACTTTTTACTTATTTCCGACATGTGTTGCATTTCATCTTCTTTAAGCCTGGAGATGAATGTTTCTATTTTTCTCAACGGCTCTTGTAAATCATGGCTGACAACATGGTTAAAGGAAGATAATTCATCATTGCTTTCATGTAGCTCCCGGTTAATTTCATTTAATTTAATAGTGTTGAAATGCTGCTCCGTAACATCCCTGTTAACACCTATTAGGATCTTTTTCCCATTGTCATCTGTTAATATCCTGCTTACCGAATGAATATACCGCAACGCGCCATCTTTACGAATGATCCGGAAAAAGGCAGTGGGATATCCTCTTTCATCCATCACTTCTTTACCCCCTTCAACAATAATATGCTTATCGTCGGGATGAACGAATTGTAAATAGTTGTCGATGGTCGGCTCGAACGAATTGGGCGGGCAACCTAATAATTTATATTGGTTGTCCGAATATGTAAGTAGGTTGGTCTCCAAATTCCATTGCCAGCTACTAAAGTTGCCAATTTCTTCTGCGTGTTTGGTAGCTGCGGCATCAATAATTAATTTTTCGTTGGCTTTCTTAAGTGCTAACAGGTCTTTATTTATTTTTAAATAAGCGCCTATAAAAACAACGATACTGAACAAGCTGATCAGCAACGAAAAAATTGGTGTTAGATAATTTTCGTTTTTATATTTTTTTTGACTTTCTACTAAACGGTTATTTTCAGTTACATTCATTTTTGTGATGTGCACACGTATGCTATTCATCACGTCTTTTCCAAACAATAGATTTTTTCGCCGTTGTAGCAGGTCGGCGTTATCGTGAGGGTTTAATCGTAGGGTAGAGGTTAGTATCGTAAACCTGGTATTTATCAGATTATAGAGCGTATCTAAGGTGGGTTGCTGCTCGGTTCTATCGAGTAGTAACGTTTTTAAAGTATTGAATGATTCATTAACTTTTGCACGGGCAGTAAGGAATGGTTCTAAGAAAACCGAATCATTAGTGAGCAGATACCCACGCTGCCCGGTTTCTGCATCTTTGAGGTAGGAGATCAGTTGCTCTAATTCAATCTGTATTTTATGGGCATGTACAACCAGCCCAACAGATTTGGATAGTGTATTGAATTGTTTGTAGGAAAGTGCTGAGATCAGAATAATTAATAGCAATGAAATTATAAAGATAATTTTCAATGACTTGAACGAAGCAGAGAATGCTTTTAGGTTCATATGCAACGTTACAGTATTAAATACTTAATAAGAAATTATCCCTATTTAAGGAAGAAGTATGATATTGCCAGTTGATAGTGATTACCTCCGACAATATTTTTTTCAGTTTACTAAAATCGTTTGGTTTTTTAATATAAATATTGGCTCCTCTTACCAGTGTTTCTTCAATATCTTTTTCAGAGGCCGAGGTCGAATAAATAGCAATAGCAATATTCCTAAACCTTTCATCGCCTTTTATTTCGTCGAGGCATTCGATCCCCGATTTACGAGGCATATTTAGGTCAAGAAAAAGAAGATTTGGTAAATTTTCAACCGCGGCATTTAAATGTTGCATCAGTTCAATGCCGTCGTTTACAAGGCTTACAACTGTTTTCACCTTTACTTCTTTGAATGCATCTTCAAAAAGAAGCCTGTCATCTTCATCATCATCTGCAAGTAATATATTTAATGATTCGTTGTTCATGGTTTGCCGAAGGTTTTGTAACTATTAAATTGATTTATTTTTAGTAATTATTCCCGCGTCTTTTATTTATTATACGCTGAAATGCTGAAAGCGTAAGGCCGGTCTTATTTTTAAACTGGGTGCTAAGGTGTGAAAGGCTACTGTAATTTAGTTCCCAAGAAATTTCCTTAAAGCTTAATTCACCGGCAGTGATCAATTCTTTTACCCTTTCAATTTTTTGGAGTATGATATAATTTTCGATGGTAGTATAGGTTACTTCCGAAAATAAATTGGAAAGATAGCCGTAACTTTGATTAAGTTTTTTAGCCAGGTAGTGGGAAACTTTCGATGTCGGTAGCTTTTCTTCCAAATACACCATTTCAGTTATTGCCGCTTTAATTTTTTGAATAAGTATACTTTTTTTTGATTCTACAATTTCAATGCCATAATGATCTAATAAACTGCTTAGTTGCTTTAGTTTAATACCCGTAATGTTTTTCTTAATATTTAATTCAGCAAATCCTACCATATCAAAGTCAATGGCCAGTTTTTCGAACTGTTCCTGTACAATTTTTTTACAAGCTTCATTGATATTGTATTTAATGTAGAGTTTCATCATAAGTTTTTGCTATTAGACTTTTTTAAGGCTTGCAAAAATACGGGTATTAATTACTTTTTTATTGCACCCTTCTTAAAAAAACTGTTAGTTTGGTTTCTTTCGTAGCAAGCCGTAGTTGCATAATTATAGAAATAAATTGCATAATTCCCATATCTTCTGCAATCTACCGTTTATAAGCCTAAATTTAATGAAATATAAAGAACATTACCATGGCAATTAATCTCCTGGAAAAAGTACAGCAAAACCTTGGGTATCCTGCTTTGCAAAAAATCGATACTGCCACAAACCAAATTAAATAAAATGAAAAAACGCCGGATGAAGACAAATTTAGCCAGGCGGCTATTCCAGCCATATTAACGGCCATGTATAAGTTTGTACAATCGGATGAAGGAGCTGATGCCATATTACAAAATGATGGTAATAACAATTGGATGGCTCGTATTTTTGATGATAACAGAAAAGAAGTAATACAAACAATTGCTTCTTATGCGGAACAATCAAAAGAAGATCCAATTGCAAAAATGAATGGGATAGCGATGGAGGCCGTAAAGATTGCAAAAGAAAATTTATCTGCAGATGCAGGAATAAAAGATGTGAAATTATTTTTCAGCAATCAAAAAAGTAATATTTTGTTATACTTACATCCAGGTTTACATATGGGAGAGCTGTTGCATGACAATACCCTTGACGATAATACCAATAAAATGGAGGGACCCATTTCAAGTTTAATTAGTAGTATTGGCGCTGCTTTTTCTACGCCTGTTACGGAAGATGAACTTAAAAATCTATAATAAAGGGTGTTATGAATAGATAGTGTTAAAAAAACTGCCAGCCTTTTTGAAGGCTGGCAGTTCTGCGAATAGACGGCACCATCGTTTTAGTGTAACTATTAAGTCGAAGTATTAACGTGGTGATCTTTGTATTTTGAAGGTTGTGTAGTTGCTAAATAGGGTTCTACGGTTAACCTCGCCATTAAGTAACTTACTGTTGATTCTGCTCCCTGGTTAAGGTTTACATAATTTTCTTCCAAACCATCATAGCAGCCACCGGTGCAAGGGTTATAAATAATTTGATGTAAATGGTTACAGCCTAAAAACCAATTAAAAGCAATTTCCATCTTTAGAATGTATTTATCGTCTTTAAAAACTTCATAAAATTTATGCAAAGCAAGAATAGTGTAAGCTACATCAATTGGTTGCTCCCCACCAATTGCCGGTACAGAGGTTGCATCTACTTTGTTTAACCAGCCTTTATTGGAAACGACATTTATATTATTGCCTCTGAACGTTTTTGATAATAAAAAGTCGAAAGATAATTTTGCAATCTCTTTAAAAATTATTTTTTCTGTAGCTAACCATGCACACAGCATTGCCTCGGGCAGAAGACTGTTACCATACGTAAGATAACTTTCAAACCACGCCCAATCATATTCTGCCTCATGCCTGTACATCTGAACAAGTTTATCTCCAAAATGTTCTATTAGTGAAATTTTTTCAACCGAAGAATTTTTTAGATTACTATAATATAAACCTTTTATGATAAATGCCATTGCCCTGGTAGAATGAATATTGTTTACATTTAATAATGCAGATTGCATAGTTTGTTCAGCCTCTGATGCTAATTTTTCAGGAAGTAACTCGCCCAGGGAAATTAAATACCCCAATGCCCAAATAGCCCTGCCGTTTGAGTCGGCAAGATTAGTAGAGCTGTTTTGTGCAGTAAATTGCTTTTGTTCATCTACATAGTTTAAAAAATAGCCCTCGCTTTGTAAACAGAATTTTATAAAATTAAAATAGATGGTAATGTATTTTAAATCAGATTCGTCGCCGGTTAGTTCCAAATGCTGACACATAGCAATAAGCGCTCTGGCGTTATCATCCAATGTATAGCCCGACTCAATATCTGGCTGATTAATTTTTGCAAACTGAATGATCCCAAATGGCGTGGTCATTTTTTTTGTATGATCAAGATTAATCGCCGGTATGTTGTATCTCAACGAAAGATTATTAATACTAATAGTCTTAAAAAGTGTAGCATGACTGATCGCAGTATTCTCCCATGCAGTAGATGCCATTTTATGTAAACCATTCGATTGTATGGTTTTTCGTAATTCATCATTATTTAGTAAACTTAATACGGTTTCACTTAATTGTTGAGGGTTTTCAAAGTCAACAATAATGCCTGCATTATCTTTTAATACTTCAATAGCATGGGGTATAGGAGTAGATACAACAGCGCAACCACAACTAAGCGCATAAGAAAAAGTTCCGCTAACGGCCTGGTTTTGATCTTTCGAAGTAAATAAATAAATATCCGTTAGTTGTAAATATTCAAGCAACACAGGAAGTGGTAGAAAATAATTGATGAATTTGACATGTTTCTCAAGGTGAAGTGATGCAACTTTTTGGAGAAGCATAGTGCGGTATTTTTCACCTTCAATTTTTTTTACGGAGGGATGTGTTTTACCAATAATAAGAAAGAGCACATCAGGGTCATGTTTAATAATAGCAGGCAAAGCATCCAACGTGGTTTCAATGCTTTTTCCTGAGCTTAACAAACCGAATGTGCTCAATATCTTTTTACCTTCTAATTGATATTGTTTTTTAAGAAGTAATCGATCAGAATGAGATACAAGGTGGGTACCGTGCGGTATAAACGAAATTTTTTCTGATGGTACATCATACTCATTCACTAAAATTTTTGCTGAAGAGTTTGTCATAACTACAATTGAATTAACGATGCTTGCGATTTGCTGCACTTTTAGCTTAAAAAATACATTGGGGTTTGGTAATACCGTATGAAAGGCAATTATTACTGGCTTATAAAGGGCCTTTAGAAAGTCAATAAAATCTATTTCGCTTTCATTAAACAAGCCAAATTCATGTTGTACCATTACCATTTCTATGGCAGCATCATTGTTTATAAAACGAGCCAGTGTTTTATACGCCTCCGGGTAATTGGTGTTCAATATATACTTAACATCAACATCGTAGGAATGCCGTTCATTATCCGATTCCAACGGGCAGATATTTATTTTATACGAGCGATTGAACTTTTTATTTAGAGCTTCAATCAAGTCATATGAATACGTAGCAATTCCACATTCGCGTGGTGGAAAAGTGGTAATGAATAAAATTTCCGGAATTTCCTTGTTGCCGTTTAAAGGACTAATTCCGCTTTCACTATTTTTCTGGATTTGGCCACTATTATTTATGAAAGTTTTTTTCGTATTTAATACTTCAGTTATCATCTTTCTTAGTGTTGATTAATAATTCTTGTACCAATGCTGACAGGCTTAATGAGGCTACAGCTATTTGTTCATCGGCTGCACCGTAGTAGATGTAAAGGGTATCCTCTACTAAAAGTATTCCTGTAGGAAAACATACATTATTTACTTCTCCCTTTAGTTCCCATTCTCTGTCGGGTTTAAACAATGCGTAGGGTAAACGGGCAATTTCCTTTTGGGGGTTTTCTAAATCTAGTAAAGCGGCACAGGTAGTGTACACATAGCCATTTATCGTGTCATGTACACCGTGATAAATCAATAACCATCCACTTGCTGTTTCTAAAGGTGGGCAACCACCACCAATATAACTTACTTCGTGTTTGTATTTTGGCGAGAGCACTATCCAATCGTGTAGCTGTAGAAAATAATTTTGCCAAAATTCTATTGTAAGCTCTTCCAAATTATTTACCGCTACAAATTGTATGTCTGGCTTTATGCGGTGTAGAAAACATAGTTTACCATTTATTTTTCTGGGAAAAAAAATGACATTTTTATCCCACACATACACTTGCTTGCCGTTTATTTCCTGGATCAGTTCGTGTTCGTTAAACCTGGTGTATTTCTCATTCAGCGATCCTTTAGCTTCTGACAGACGCCGGAATTCAGTGAAGCGAATTTGCGGAACAATCAATCCACGTTTTTCAAAATGCTTTAGATCTTTTGAAATGGCCAATGCGCCGAGGGCATTTACACCGTCATAAGCAGTATAGGTGAGATAATATAAATCTTCAATTTTAGCAATCCTGGGATCTTCCACACCGTGTGATTCATAGTCTGATTGAGGAAAAAGAATGGGCGTCTCAAATCGTTCTCCTACTACCAATGGCCCAGTCAATTTACAATAGCCAACAGTAGAATAATTTCCTTTACTAACTGCACGGTAAAAAAGATGAATGCCGTCGTTATTACTAATAACCGCCGGATTTAATACTCCTTCACTCTCAAAACCTAAAGTGCTTTTTTTAAATAAGATTCCCTCTTTCTCAACTGTTACCATAGCTAGTTTTTAAGTGTATACATCGGTTATTGCTGATCATTAAAGGCGCTGCAATAACTATAAAGATGAGCTTAATGTACAGTTTAACTGTTACACTATTTGAATAAAGGCTTGTATAATTCACACCTTAATTTAAGGATACATAGTTGTAAGGATACTCTTTAAATGAAGTTTTGAGAAAAAGTGCATGTGTGAATGATGCAAGTAATACACACAATTGTGTAATGACATATTAACTAAAGTCAGTGAGCTTTGCAATATGACTTTATACAATTACCTTTTTCTCATAAGCAGTTAGTTTTGGTTAAAACCCCTGTTTCTACAGGGGTTTATTTTCACCAAAAGGTTTTTTCTGAGAAAAAGAATTATTTGCAAAACAACTTCTAATAATAAAAAAATAACAATCATGAAATTTTACGTAATTCTTGCAGCGGCATCAGTAATAATGACGGGTAGGTTAAATGCACAACATGTGAATCTTGGCATAAAAGCAGGATTAAATGTATATACCATTAATAATAACAACGATGCAGATTATAAATCTAAAGCCGGATTTAATGCGGGTTTAATAGGACATATTCACCTCGACAAACAACTGGCATTACAACCTGAAATTGTTTATTCAGGCCAGGGAGCAAAATACAATACAGGTAATGTAGAAACCAAAT
>JBJXDV010000443.1:0-34432 GCA_046153465.1 Chitinophagaceae bacterium | reverse complement strand
TACAGGCCATATAAAATTTTGTTGGTCGAAAAATATGAAACAAGACAACTGGCAAGAAACAGAGAGAAATACTTAAAATCAGTTATTGGAAAAGAATTTTTGAAATCAAAATAATTTTTTTTGAGTGTGGGTTGAAACCTGTCTGCTGGCAGGCAGGTTGGTAGTCCCGCCGCGGCGGGATCAGGTCGCAGCGTTCGCAAGGATGTGCTGGTTCGAATCCAGTCCTGGGCACCACAGTCGACAAATCGAAATTTGATTCGGTTTGTCCATTTTTGTTTTGGCGGAAACATTTATCCATACTGTATATCAGCTCAACAGCTACGTTGAGCCTCGTGGTTCGACAATGGAATCCGTCAAAAGTGAATTTTTCGCGATATATTGAACCAATGATTTCTCTTTTAGTTTTATTATCTGCATTTTTATAAAGTTCATGAAGGCAGGAAAGTGTAGTCACTGCTTTGTTTAACAAAGGTCCTATGTTAGTATTCTCTTTCGAAAGTTCGATTAACGTAGATTCTAAACCCGTAATTCTCTTTTCATAATCCGCTTTTATTCCCCTGTATTCAGATGGTTCAATTTCGCTGGTTAAAAGTAATTTACGGGCATTCCAAGTTCGGTGTTAGCTTTTTCAAGCGCTGCCCTTGCATGCTTAAAATCTTCACGTTGGCCTTTTGTTTTGGTATTAAATTCTTCCTGCAATACTATTTTATAAACTTCTGTCATTACTGGTTTTGGAATGAATTTTTTTAATTGTTTTGAAAATGAGTAGCAGCAACGGAATCGCCATTTTTTTTATTCAGGATATTAACCTGCGACCCATGGCTTACATATAACCAATCGTTAACCGGGCCCACTGCTGAATAATCCCATCCGCCTCCGCTTGCGATGTGAAATGTTTTTATGATTTGTAACGGGACTTTTTGCTAGGACTATATAGCAGGCAAAAGGTAGATTATTGCAAATAGTAATAGGTTTGTTTTTTTCATTTTAGTTTTTTAAAAATTAAAATTGATGTAACAATCCAACGGCAAAACTACCACTTTGATAAGAAGGCAGCACCAGCGTAATTAAAACAAAAACGTTATCCTAAATTATCCATATCGTCTTGCGTGAGTGTGATGGCTATGGCTTTGTTGTTTTCATTAAAATGTGCAAGGGATGATGTACCTGGTATCGGCAAAATAATTGGGGAACGATGAAGCAGCCATGCTAAATTTATTTGTGCTGCGCTGACATTATATTTTGTGGCAATGGTATTTATTTTTTCGTTGTTTTTAGGCAATGAATTGAACAGTGAAAAATAGGGTATAAGTGGGATATTGTTAGCTTCGCAAATGGATAATATTTCTTCGCCGCCTCTGTTTTCGCCATAGGGCGATACAATTGTGGTACGTTGTGCATAGCCATACATATTTTCTACTGTGGCTATAGAACCCATTTTCATTGCGGTTTGTAATTCTTGTTCGGTTACATTGCTTACCCCTACGTGCAAAATTTTTCCTTCTTGTTGCATAGCAAACATGGCTTCCATAGATGCAGTAAATGGCGTGTCAGAATGCGGCATTACTCTAAAATGTACAAGTTGTATTTGCTCCAATTTTAATGTCCGCAAATTATTTTCTATACTGGTTATAAGGTTTTCGGGTGTATTAAATGGAATCCAACTTTTATCTGGTTTTCTTGCGCCGCCTACTTTAGTACATATTACCAGATCATTAGGATAAGGATACAAAGCTTCTGCAATTAAACGATTGGTTACATCTTCGCCATAATAATCGGCAGTGTCTAAAAATTGAATACCATCGGCAATGGCTTGTTTCAATATTTGCAATGCTTCTGTTCTATTGGCTGGTTCGCCATAAACGCCTTCACCTGTGAGGCGCATAGTGCCGTAGCCAAAGCGTTTTACGGTTAGTGGGTTGCTGCTATTTTTTGCGATGGTAATATTTTCTGCTAATGGCACGGTATATTGTTTTGTTTGTGAAAATAAGCTTTTGTATTGATAATAATATTACAACAACGCCTATCGCCAACCACCGCCTAAAGCTTTGTACACGTCAATAACTGTAGCAAATTGTTGTTTCTTAATTTCTACCAATTGTAATTTTGATTCCAATGCATCTCTCTGTATCGTTAACACTTCTAAATAATTTGCTCTTGCAGCTTTATATAAATCGTTAGAAATATCAATAGCATTTGTACGAACATCCACTTCTTTAGATTTGAATTCGTACATTTTTTCGAGATTATTAATATTGGATAATTCATTGCTTACTTCTACATACCCATTGATGATTGTTTTTTGATAGTCGTACATAGCTTGAATTTGCAAAGCATTGGCCGTTTTAAATTCTGCTATAATTGCGTTACGATTTATTATAGGAGCAGCTAAATCTGCCGCCAGTGTATATAATAATGACTCTGGCATTTGATAAATAAAAGATGCTTTAAATGCTTGTGCACCTAATTTGGCCGAAATGCCTAACGAAGGATAAAAGGCAAGTCTAGCTACTTTTACATCCCACTTTGCAGCTTGCAGTTCCTGTTCCGCACTTTTAATATCAGGCCTATTTCTTAATAACTGAGATGGTATTCCTTCTTTTACCTGGCTAGATATTTCATTCGCAAAACTCGATTTATCTCTAACAATAGTTTGAGGATACCTGCCCAGCAAAAAATTTATTTTATTTTCTACCTCTGTAATATTTTGAAGAATATCATACTCCTGGCTTTGAGAATTTAAAACTTGCGCTTCAAATTGTTTTACCGCCAACTCTGTTGCTACAGCCGCTTGTTTTTGCACCACCACAATGGCTAATTGTTTTTTTTGCAGTTCTATAGAATTCCTTATAATATCTAATTGGTTATCTAATGACAATAACTCATAATAACTATTGGCTACTTCTGCAACCAAATTTGTTAAAACAAAATTTTTGCCCTCAATACTTTTTAAATACTTTGCAAAAGCAGCTTTTTTTGCGCTGCGTAGTTTGCCCCATACATCCGCTTCCCAGCTTGTTCTTATTCCAAAATTAAAATCGGCAAGATGCTCAGGCACTATTTTTCCAGGTATAATTTCTGCCGATGCATCACCAGCGCCTTGCGATGTATAACGTCCAACTTTTTCTACACCCAATCCCCCACCTGCGGTTACAGAAGGCAATAATTCTCCTTTGCGCATCCTTACTTTATTTTGTGCAATTTCGATATCCTGCAGTGCTATCAATACATCAGGGTTATTTTTTACAGCAATATCAATGAGCGAAACAAGATTTTTATCATTGTAAAATGCACCCCAACTTATATCGCTAGAGTTGGTGCTATCAATTGAATTTAAAAATTTTGCAGGTGCATTTTTCAATACAGGTGTTTGTATAGCCGATGGTATTTTGCAACTTATATATACTAAACATAGCATCGCTACTGCTAGATAATTTATTTTTTTAAATTTATACATTATGATCAATTTCTTCTGTTAAAGGAGTTTCTTCTTCATCTACTACAAGATGTTTTTTCTCTGATATACGGCCAAATATGTAATACAATCCAGGAATGATAAGTACCCCGAATATTGTCCCGATAAACATTCCACCAGCTGAAGCAGAACCAATTGTTCTATTGCCAATTGCACCAGGCCCAGTTGCCATTACCAATGGAATCAATCCTGCAATAAAGGCAAACGAAGTCATTAAGATGGGACGCAAACGAATGGCAGCACCTGCTACCGCAGCATCAAATACACTTGCACCTGCCTTATGTTTTTGCACCGCAAACTCTACAATCAATACTGCATTTTTTGCGAGCAAACCAATGAGCATTACCATAGAAACCTGGGCATAAATATTATTTTCTAAACCCATTATTTTTAGTAATAGAAAAGCACCAAAAATACCTGTGGGTAAAGACAAAATAATAGGGAATGGCAAAATGAAACTTTCATACTGGGCAGCTAAAAGCAAATACACAAATGCCAGTACGATTAAAAAAATATAAAGGGCTTGGTTGCCTTGCCCCACTTGGTCTTTTGTAATACCGGCCCAGTCAATACCAAACCCTCTTGGTAATTTTGTATTAGCCACTTCAGTAATAGCAGCAATGGCCGCACCACTACTATACCCAGGAGCTGCATCACCACTCACTTCGGAGGCATTGTACATATTGTGCCGGGTAATTTCAGATAGGCCATATACTTTTTCTATGGTCATAAAGGCGGAGAATGGCACCATTTCACCTTTATCATTTTTTACATATAATTTTAAAACATCTTCGGGCAATGCTCTGTATTCGGGTAGCGCTTGTACCATCACTTTATATTGCCTGTCGTATTTAATAAAACTCGTTTCATAATTGCTACCAACAAGCGTAGATAAAGTGTTCATGGCATTTTCAATGGTAACGCCTTTTTGTTGCGCTTTATCATTATCTACATTCAACATATATTGCGGAAAACTTGCACTATAAAATGAGAACACAGAAGTGAGCTCAGGTCGCTTACGCAACTCTTCCAAAAAATTTTTATTTACTTCTTCCATTTTTTTATAATCACCACTGCCGCCTTTATCCAGCAAACGCAATTCAAAACCACCAGCAGCACCATACCCAGGCACAGCAGGCGGTGGGAAAAATTCTATTTTTGCTCCCTTTATATCATTTGTTTTTTCTTCCAACTCATCCATAATTTGCTGCGCAGAATGTTTACGTTCATCCCAGCTCGTGAGGTTCACCAAACATGTACCAGAATTAGAACCTGTGCCTTCTGATAAAATTTCATAACCTGCCATTGAAGATACCGATGCCACACCGTCTATACTTTGCGCAATCTTTTGTACTTGCCCACACAATTCATCTGTTCTTTCTAATGTAGAGCCTGGAGGGGAAGAGATAATGGCGTAAAAAGCACCTTGGTCTTCGTTTGGTATAAAACCAGAAGGAACCGTAGTACTTATAGCCCAGGTACCCAAACAGAAAGCTGCCAATACTAAAAAGGTAACTAATCTTCTGTTTACTACTATTGTCAATACTTTTT
The DNA here is from genome assembly GCA_046153465.1 of Chitinophagaceae bacterium. Classification (GTDB taxonomy): domain Bacteria; phylum Bacteroidota; class Bacteroidia; order Chitinophagales; family Chitinophagaceae; genus Endoryza. The sequence continues at coordinate 29,406 of JBJXDV010000443.1, read as the reverse complement.
TGTATTGCCCAAGCACGCTGTTGAACCAATTATTAAACCCAGTAATTATAATGTTTATTGGGTTTTTACTTTTTGGCTTACCATGATTATTTTTAAGCATTACAGCACACAATGCAGGGGTTAATGTTAAAGCTATTACACCAGATAAAATAATTGATGTAGCCATTGTAACAGAAAACTGTCTATAAAAGATACCTACGGGGCCGGCCATAAAAGCAACAGGAATAAACACCGCTGCCATTACCAATGTTATGGCAATGATGGCTCCACTTATTTCATGCATAGCTATTTCGGTTGCTGCTCTTGCATCAATATTCAGTTCTTCCATCTTTGCATGCACAGCCTCTACCACCACTATGGCATTATCCACCACAATACCTATTGCCAATACCAATGCAAATAGTGTGATTAAATTAAGTGTAATACCAAAAAATTGCATAAAGAAAAAAGTACCAACAAGCGATACGGGTACAGCAATTGCAGGAATTAAAGTAGAACGCCAATCACCTAAAAATAAAAAAACTACTAAAGCCACCAATAAAAATGCCTCAATCAACGTATGAATTACTTTTTCTATTGAAGCATCTAAAAACTTAGATACATCATAACTAATTTCATAATCCATTCCTTTGGGGAAAGATGATTTTTTTATTTCTTCTAATTTTGCTTTTACATTTTTTATTACTTCGCTGGCATTACTGCCATAAGATTGTTTAATCGTTATAGCCGCAGAGGTTTTCCCATTTAATTTCGAATACAAATCATAATATGAACTTCCAAATTCAACATTGGCAACATCTTTCACACGAAGTATTTGCCCATTAGATGATGAGCGCAATACAATATTTTCATATCCTTCTTTGTTGGTAAAGCGTCCCGGATATTTTAAAACATATTCAAATGCTTGTGATGTTTTTCCAGAACTTTCTCCTGTTCTACCCGGCGAAGCTTCTAAACTTTGTTCGTCTAATGCTTTCAATACTTCATCAGCAGAAATTTTATACGCCAACATTCTATCAGGCTTCAACCATATACGCATGGAGAATTCTCTATCCCCCAATATATCTGCAACTCCCACTCCATTTACTTGTTTCAATTCAGACAGTAGATTAATATCTGCAAAGTTGTAAATAAATTTTGCATCCATACTTGTATCCTTGCTGTAAAGATTAACATACATAAGCATATTCGATTCTTCACGGGTAATTTTTACACCTTCTCTAACAACAATGGGCGGTAGTTTATTTATAACAGCAGCTACTTTATTTTGAATATTTACAGAGGCTATATTAGGGTCTGTACCTAAATTAAAAACACATTGTATTGAAGCTGTACCATCATTACCAGCATCGGATGCTACGTATTTTATGCCAGGCACACCATTGATAGCTCTTTCAAGGGGAATAACAACCGCTTTAATCATCAGCTCCCCATTAGCACCAGGATACTCTGCGGAAATATTTACTTTTGGCGGAGAGACCGATGGGAACTGCGTTACAGGTAATTGTGTTAATGCTAACACCCCTAGCAGCACAATGATAAGTGATATAACGATGGATAAAATTGGACGTTTTATAAATTTATTGAACATAAGGTTTCTGTTGTGCTAATGAAAACTTTACTTTTTAATCAATTGTAATTGTTCCATTACTTCTCTTGGATCTGTAAATACCGTCTCCACTTTATCGCCCTCTTTAACAGTTTGCAATCCTTCTAAAAGAATTTTATCATTAACAGAAATCCCAGAGTCGATAACATACAAATTGGACAATTTCTGTTTTATAGAAATACTTACGGCTTTTACTATATTTTTTTCATCTGCCACAAATACATACACTTTATCCAGTAGTTCAAATGTTGCTTTTTGAGGAATAACAAGCGCATTTTTTACATCTACTGTTAATTGTACTTTTCCTGTTTCTCCGTGTTTCAGTAATAAATCAGGATTAGGGAACTCGGCCCTAAAAGGGATGCTACCCGTATTTTTATCAAATTCGCCTTCAATGGTTTCTATAACTCCTTTGTATTTATGCGGTTCATTATTTGCAAGCAAAAGCGTTACTATTTTTTTTTTGCCCTCTTTTTGTTTTGCTTTATAACTCAAGTATTCTAACTCCGATACATTAAAATATGCATAAACACTCTTATTGTTAGATAAGGACGTTAATAATGTGCCCTCATCTACAAGACTGCCTACTTTAAATTTAAGCCTATCCACAACCCCGCTAAACGGAGCAGTTATCCTTGTAAAAGAAAGATTGGTTTCTGCAACGCCTAAATCTGTTTTTGCTTCATTTAATTTAGCAACGGCTAATGAAAGTTCTGCTTTAGATACTATATTCTTTTCTGCTAAAATTTTCACATTCTGCATTTCTAATTCCACGGTTTTTACTTGTGCCTTTGCCTTTGCAAGCTCCGCATCAAATTCTCTTGAGCGGATGATAAACATCGGTTGCCCTGCACCTACCTGCTGCCCTTCATCTACTTTTATTGATTCTAAATAGCCCTTTACTTTGGCACGTACCTCAATATTTTGAACGGATTCTATTTCGGCAATATACTCCTTCGTAAAGGAGGTATCCATTAATAACGGATTGGTTACTGGAAACTTAACTGTTTCTTGCTTTTCTGGCATTTTTGAATTACAGGCACTAAAACTTATTAAAACAAATAAGGCCATTACCCATAAAAATTTATTCATATTAATATAATTTTTAAAAAAAAAGAATTCCGTACTACTGTAGCCGGATTAGGTGCAAAATTGCTTATTTGGCAAATTTTAGTAATGCCTCAGTCGGTGAAAAGGCAAAAACGATCGACGAAACTTTGGCAGGGAAAATATTTTTCTATGCTATTTCATTTATATTTCAAGGGATACTAAATAAAAAAGCCCCGCAAAGATTTGCAGAACCTTAACCTTAACCATAATACCAGAACCTGTACTATTTTAACTGAGTAAGCTTTTTGCCTTATCACCCGCATCATTTTCAGGCACATAATTTTTAACCATATCAATGATTCCGGTTGCTTCCACTTTAGTAAGGTTATACTCGCTGGCAAGCTGTCCAATTAATTGTTGCATCAGATATAATTTTAAAATTGTTTTATATGTTTGTTTGATGAGGTAAACCTACATCGTTAAAAATGCGAATCAAATGGATAATCGCTGAACAGACAAAAGCCATCGGTGAGGAAAGATTATCCTATGCTGGTTTGATTGTTTAGCAGGGCCGCCACCAAACTGCTCCACCCTGTTTGATGTGATGCGCCAAGGCCCTGTGCGGTTTCACCATGATAATATTCGTAAAATAATATAAGGTCTTTATTTTCTTGTTTATTATAAAACCCATTGGCATTGCCATGTACCGATCTGTCGCCTTTTTCATTTTTACTAAAAGGCATCATTACCCGTTCAGATAACCTATTGGCAATTTGCTGAAGGTTTAAAAGAGTTGCAGAACCAGTTGGGAATGAGAGCTGGATACTATCGCCATAAAAAGAATATCGCTGGTGCAGGGTTTGTATCAGCAAATAATTCAACGGCATCCACACCGGGCCCCGCCAGTTGCTGTTGCCGCCAAACATGCTGTTATCGCTTTCGGCAGGCAAGTAACTTATGGAATAGGTGGTATGGTTGAATTGTAAATTGAAAGGAAACTTTTGGTGAAATTTTGATAAAGCCCTTATTCCACAGGCAGATAAAAATTCATTTTCATCCAGCATTACTGCAAGTAATTGTACCAACCGCTCTTTATGAATTAATGAAATAAGTATATCGCCATCCTCATTCACCTGTTCACAAGGAAGATATTTATTATGAGTAATTCCATAACGCTTTACATATTCCATACGCTTTTTAAAATCGGGTAATCTTTGCAGGTATTCATTTTTTATAATGGCTGCATTAAACAAAACACTTAAGCCAACTATGGAACGTACTTTTAATGCAATAGTATTTCCATCGGCAGTATGCAACTTATCGTAAAAGAAGTTATCATTGGCATCCCATAAATGCTCATTCAGCGAAGCGGCAATTAAAACAAAGTGTTCATAAAATTTTGTAGCGGCATCTTCATAACTGTTATCTGTTTGCGCAATCTCCAATGCCATCTCCATCAAATTAAGGGCATACATACCCATCCAGGCAGTAGCATCAACTTGCTCTAACGAAGAACCCTGCGGTAAACTGTTTCGGTCAATTACTCCAATATTATCCAGGCCCAAAAAACCACCGGAAAAAATATTGTTTTCGTTTTCATCTTCCCTGTTGGCCCACCAGGTAAAGTTGAGCATCAATTTTTGAAAGATGCGTTTTAGAAATTTTATATCGGCATTGCCATGTATTTGCTTCTCTATTTTATACACTTGCAATGCGGCCCATGCATGTATAGGTGGGTTTATATCACTAAAGCTCCATTCGTAAGCAGGTATTTGCCCGGCGGGGCTCATAAACCATTCCCTGCATAATAATATCAATTGATTTTTTGAAAACACCGGGTCAACTATTGCCATCGGGATGCAGTGGAAACAAAGGTCCCATGCAGCAAACCAGGGATATTCCCATTTATCGGGCATTGACAAAACATCAGCAATTTTTAAATGTTCCCATCCGGCATTTCTGCCTCTTTTTCTTTCTGCTGGCGGATATATATTGTGTGTATCACCTTCTAACCAACGTTCAATATCGTATTGATAAAACTGTTTACTCCACAGCAATCCTGCAAAAGCCTGTCTTTGTATATTGGCAGCATCAGCAGAACAATTCTCAGGTAATAAGTTTTTATAAAACTCGTCAGCTTCTTTTTTTCTATCTGCAAATACAATATCAAAATTTTTATCAAAGGGATGTTGTAATGCTTCTTTACTCAATCGCAAAAAAATTTTTTGTGATTCTTTAGCAGGGATAATTAAACGATAAACAGGGGAAAACTTTGTACCCGTAGTTTTATTTTTTAATTGTTCATGTAAATTATCTTCATTATTAACCACTGCATTATGAAAAGCATCTTTTGCAAAAGGAGATGTATTCGCATATCCAAATACCCTTTCGGTATTGGTTTCATTTTCCGTCATCAATCTTTCATTGGTAACAGTATGATAAAAATAATAGCTCCCCAATCGGTCATTGGTAGCTTTTACCACACCTGCATGGTTCAGCGAATTTAAGATTTCAAGTACAGGTTTTTCCACATTGTCGTTAAACATCCAGCGATTACGGAACCAGAGTGTGGGTAACAAAATAATTTCTGCCGTATCATTTCCCCGGTTGGTAATCTTTATATCAATACAAATATCTTCTGAATTATTTTTGGCATACTTTACCCGTACATCAAAATATTTATTATCATTAAAAACTCCGGTATCCAATAATTCAAATTCAGCATCCGCTTTTTTACGCCTGCTGTTTATATCCACCAGTTCTTTATAAGGAAAAGCTTCTTGTGGATATTTATATAAATATTTCATGAAAGAATGTGTGGGTGTATTATCTAAATAGTAATACAGTTCCTTTACATCTTCACCATGATTGCCTTGCGAATTGGTTAATCCAAATAAACGTTCTTTTAAAATTTCATCTCTGCCATTCCATAATGCGATGGCAAAACATAAATTCTGGTGCATATCGCTGATGCCTGCAATACCGTCTTCGCCCCAACGATATACCCTGCTTCTTGATTGCTCATGGGTAAAATAATGCCATGCATCGCCACCGGCACTATAATCTTCCCTTACTGTTCCCCACTGCCGTTCACTCAAATAGGGGCCCCATAATTCCAGCGGCACATCTTTTTGTGCATTGGCATTTAATCGTTGTTGTTCTGACAAAATATTTTTTTCTGACATGTTATTGGATTCTTCCTTTAAGTTTATGTTTTCGTTTAGTTGGCAATTGTTGTACCGATGTACTCTTAAAATCATTGGATATTACACTGATGTTACCATCTACTTCAAGCATTGCTAAATCGACATCGTTAAATCTTTCTACACCGTGTTCCCGAACTGCGGCAAATAATTCATCAATTGTTATTTCAGCAGCTTTTAGATTTGTATGTTCAACATCGCCTTTATATATAAGCATTTTTGCTTTGCCCTGCAGTGCCTCACTTATTTTTTTATTCCGATACATGAGAAGTTTCATTAAATAATTTAAGATGAACAATGACAATGCAGCTATAAGCCCGCCGTTTAAACTTGTATCCGGGCCAACCATAGCGTTTTGCACACTATTGCTTATTAATAAAATGAATACTAAATCAACAACTGAAAGCTGGGCCAGTTCTTTTTTACCAAATATGCGGATAGCCATAATTACAAAAAAATATACAGCTATACACCGTAAAATAATTTGTATAAAATTGTTGTGCAGATAACTACTCATTTACGTTTTTATATTAAAGGCGTATCAAAAAATTATCCTCCTGTTGCAAATCCTTCAAATACTGTCATCCCACCATCAATAAAAATACTGGCACCAGTTATATAATCGCTGTCATCGCCTGCTAAGAAAACAGCTAATTTTCCAATATCATCCGGAACACCAATTCTATCATATGGAATCAGGGACATTAAACTATTATATGCTTCTGGTGTTTCCCATGCTGTTTTGTTGATGGGCGTTTTGATAGCTCCGGGGCAAATACTGTTAACTCTTATTTTTTGTTTTCCATATTCCTGTGCCATGCTTTGCATCAGCATTTTAATGCCGCCTTTGCTGGTGGCATAATTAGCATGGCCCGCCCAGGGTATTAACTCATGTACGCTACTCATACAAATAATTTTTCCGCAGGCAACACTTCTTTCAGGTACAATACCTCTTCGCAAAAATTCTTTAATAGCTTCCCTTGCACAAAGAAATTGTCCGGTAAGGTTTACATCAATAACCAGTTGCCATTGTGCCAATGTCATTTCATGAAACTTTGCGTCTTTTTGCAGCCCTGCATTGTTTACCAAAATATCAACAGTACCAAATTGAGTAATGGCTTTCTGAAACATATTTATTACCTGGTCCTCTTTGCTCACATCAGCCTGTATCATTACCGCATTGCTGCCAAAGGATTTAATTTTTTCCACTACTGCATTTGCGGCATCTGGATTTGTTACATAATTTACTACCACATTTGCGCCAGCTTCTCCCAATGAAATGGCTACCCCTTCGCCGATACCTGAGTTTGCACCAGTAACAATAGCTGTTTGATTTATTAATTTTTTATCTGCCATAAAGTTTATTTTAAGTGATATTATTTGTACTTTATTTTATAAATGAGAATGATGGTTGCAAAAAGCAAGGTAACTGTATTTGCAACCACAATAGGCATATTATTGCTGAAAAGCCCAAACAAAAACCACAACAAAGTACCTATTGTAAAAAGAGAATACATAAACAATGATATGCCACTGGTATCTTTTGTATGGATAGTTTTAATGGCCTGCGGCAGAAAAGATGCTGTAGTTAACAAAGCAGCAGCAAAACCTAAGAGTGTAACTGTACCCATATCTGTATTTTAACTTTGAAAAGAAAAAGCCCCTGCAATAATTTATTGAGGGGCTTTTAAGTCGCCATATGAAACCGCCCTTGATATTTTAACTGAATAAACCTTTTATTTTATTACCTACACCGCCAAGCATTTCTTCCGCTTTTTCTTTTAAACCGCCGGGAAGGTGATCCGTAATAAAGTGCTCCGCTTTTTCAAGCATACCCTCTTCTTTTACTTCTCCCTGTACAACACTTGCCTGTGCAGTTGCAGCAGCAGGTTGTGTAGTTGTCTCTTCTGCTGTGTTAGCAGCCATATAATTTTTTACTTTATCTACGATACCAGTTGCATCTGCTTCAGAAAGATTGTACTTGGTAGAAACTTGACTAATTAATTGTTCCATTTTTTTTGTTTTAAATTATTTTAAATTCTTAATTGATGATGTAATCTTACATTGGCAAAACATTTTTGTAATGCGGCAGTCGTTGAACAGGCAAAAGTTGTCGTTGATTGGCTGATAAGCTTAACCATTTTTTTTCGCCTTCTTCCCACCCGTATTTGATGATGCCCTATTAGTAAACGGAAAACACTTCATTGAATAAAACCTGCGAAGTGTTCGCTTGCACTATTCATTTCTTATTTCATTCTGGCAAAATATTTCACTTCCCCACTCATATTTATCTGAACTACAATTTTTTTATCTCCTTTCTGCAATTCAACAAAATAATTGTTGGCATCGGTAAATTCTGTATGGTACAAAATCATATTTGTTGAATTTAATTCGTTATCATCAAAGAAAATAACATCGCCTTTACTGAAGTCCTTATACTTTTTATTAATGAATGATTGTGCGTTTGCAGGCAAGGCGGCAAATGATTTATCCTGTACGGTGCCAACTAATTTGGCATCGTAATCGTAAAAGGCATACATTTCGTGTCCATCTTTGGTAAAAGTAGCTTTGTCAAGATTTTCTGTGCGTTCCCATTTGGTTACAGTAATATTGCCAAAATCGCTGTTAAATGCTTGCTTTGACTGATCGCTTATTTCATTCCCTTTTAGTTTTCTTAATACTTCCCGATCGGCTCTTTTTTCTTTTTTAATTACTTTTTCCTCCTGTTTTAATTCAGCTTGATTCTTTTTTACAAAAGCTATATCGGTTTGAGCACTAACGGTTACTATAAGCATAATTGCTGTTGCAGAAAAAAAAATTAACTTTTTCATTTTATTTTTAATTTTAGATGTTTAAAATATTTTTAGCATTTTTAAATTGCCTGTGTAAAACTATGTTTTGGAAAAGCATGTATAAGCTGTCAGTCGCTGAACAGGCAGAAGGTATAGGCAAATAGCTTAAAGTAAGTCTTTACTTTGTTCCTGATGCCTTGTTATATTTTGTTGCGGAGGAATCCAATCCCCAAATACTTCTTTACATTGTTGTTCTTCCAGATAAATTATTAATTTTCGGATATGGTTTTTTAATTTGTCAGCTTCAGCGTTTTCAAAAATATCTTCGATAATTTGCGCCAATGGGGGTATTTTACTAATCAGTAAATTTGAGATTGCCGTAAAAATAATAGTAGTTTCTTCTACAGTGGTTCCGGCTTCATTGGCAAGTTGCTGTATTATTTGTAGCATGAGCTAGTTGTTTAAATTCAAAAAAACAAACCCCGGCAATTTGCCAGGGCTTGGTTGAGGAGATATTCAACAATTTTGATTAATTCTTTTTATTTGCTTTGTAGCGCTTATCCGCTGTACCATCTTTTTTTAACGGGCCGGCCCCAGCTGCTTGAGCAGTTTTAAAACGTTTATCGGGTGTGCCGTCTTTTTTTAACGGCGCCGCATTTGTTTTAGTAATAACTACAGGTTTTACTACAGAGGCGGGCTTTGCTGCAAGATTTGTAGTTGTTGTTACTGGAATTGCTTTTGTTTCAGTTTTTATCACAGGTGTTTTTGTAACGGCAATCGTACCAGGTTTAGGAACCTTGTTCAAAGCTATAACTCTAGCATCGTTTTTTTCTGCAGTTATATTTTTTACTGCCTGCAATTTAGAAGGCTCTGTCTTTTTTACTGCTGGCACTGATTGTGCAAAACTGACAGCACTAAAACTTACTAAGGCAATGGCTGCGATGATTAATTTTTTCATTGTTTGTTTTTTTTATTTTAAAAATGATTTTTCTTTTTCAGCATTATTGATTCGCTTCTGTAAACCTACACTCCCAATAAACCCTTCGAGACTGCCATTCGTTGAACGGGCAAATGCAATCGGCAGAAAGGGGAACGGGTAAGTTAACTAATGAAGTCATAATTATTTACCAGTATCACAAATTTTAGAAAATACCAAGTAGTGGTATTGAAAATTCTGCAATTTCCTTCTTATATATTGTTTAATTGTGCCCGAAAAACATATTATGATTAAACTTTTTTTGGCTAACAAAAAAGCCTTGTAAATAAATACAAGGCCCAGATAAAATTTTAAAAGAAATTACAAAACTGGTTTAATTCCTTTACGATGATGTTTTTTGTGATGATGCTTACCAAATATACCACTCATTTGTATAGTACTGGCAGCAGTTTTACTTACAGTGGATGTACTTGCAGTGGATGTAGTTATTGTAGATGCAGTTTCTGCAAAACTGACAGCACTGAACACCATTAAGGCAAAGGCTGCGATAATTCCTTTTTTCATTTTGCTTGTTTTTATTGTTGATAAAACTGTTTGTTCAATTACTGGTTTCATTTATCGTTGTTTGATACAATGGCAATTTGAATTTTATTTCACAATCCTCAAATTGTAAATCGTACAGGTAAAAACTGATAAACCATTCTTTACTTAATAAACCATTATTTCCTCTTTCATTATCTATCACCAGCATACCGGAGCATGAACTGAGGCAATTGCCATCTTTTATGCTGCCTTCTAATGCCAATACAAGTCCGTCCATATAAGAGTTATTCAGGTTTATTTCTACATCAGCATATATTGCTACTTGAATAGCCACTCTTTCCCGGTGATATTTTAACCAGTTTTTTTCATTATGCTTGTTACAGGCTATCATAAATTGCCAATCGCCTTCCAAATTAAGTACCCCGTTTTCAAAATCAATGTTTACATTCATCAAGGGCAAAATTTCGGCTACTACATGGTTTTTATTTACCAATGCTAAAGCCAACGCAGATGCAGGAATTGTATAATTAAATTGTTTTAAAAGTAAAGCTTGTTTCATTTTCTGATTATCTATTTGCTGACGTAAACGTACATTAACAACATAGCCTTACAATGTATCAGTCGCTGATCAGGCAAAAGCAATCGGTGAGTTTAGAACACCATCCGCTGCATTTATTATTTCAACATTTGAGTAAAATAATAAAACCGCTGCAAAAATTGCAACGGCCTTCCGCTGTACGAAAATTAATCACCCTATAATCTTTGTCTTTACAAAATTTCCATTCGTATCAAACAGCAAAGCATTCTTGGTATTGTTTGAATCAATAACCACACAATCTACCCTACAATAAATTATTATAACTGTAAATATCTTCGATAAACAACCGAAGAATTAATGTTTATACATTTGTTAACATCAAACTAATTTCCACTTATGCTGCCTGGGTTGATACAGTTTTTCTTCTGATGTGATTGGCATTATAGATGTACAGGCAAATATGCTGTTCAGAGAGCGGTATTATTTGCAAACTGTTTTACATTACCTGTTCGTTTTAATACACCCCAGCCCTGGCTTTCGCCTTTTATGGCTTTACTTATTGCTTTAAATAATATTACATACATTATTTGGCGGTACGCAAAACGCTGTGGTATCAGCCATATTAATTTACTGAGTTTTTCTTTTTCAAATATGAAGGCAATTACACTTACCAATACATCTACTGCAAAGAAGATAAGATAATACATTTCAATTTTATGCATACTCGCGAGATTTTGCCTGTTCCAGATCAGGCTAATTATAAGCATAATGTCTGCCAGTGGTGCCAGCATAGGTAGTATTATTTGAAAAAGTAAAATATTTGGCAAAGCCACCATGCCCAATGCTTTGTACTTTGGATTAAAACAGGCATCCCTGTTTTTCCAAAAACTTTGCATAATACCATAGCTCCAGCGAAAGCGTTGCTTCATAAATTGCTTTACTGTTTCTGGCGCTTCCGTAATAGCAACGGCTTCGGTACAATTAACCACACGATAACCGTTTCGTAAAATTCTAATTGTTAAATCACAATCTTCTGCCAGTGTATCGGTTGTAAATCCACCGGCTTTTTCAATAGCTTCTTTTTTAAATGCTCCTATGGCACCGGGTACTACGGTTATACAATTAATTAAATCAAAAGCACGACGGTCAAAATTTTGTGCGGTAGTATATTCAATACTTTGCCATTTGGTGAGTATGGTATTTTCGTTACCCACTTTTACATTACCGGCTACTGCTCCAACGTCCCCCTCCAAACCTCCTCCTAAAGAGAAATCTTTTGAAGAACCTGCTACCATAAATCTTTTCATCAACTGCGTTACCGCATCTGTTTTTAATTGTGTATCTGCATCAATACAAATTACATATTCATTCGTTGTTCGACTAATTCCAAAATTTAATGCAGATGCTTTGCCGCCATTTGGCTTTGTTAAAACATTTACTTTATCACGCCCCAAAAAAGTATCAAGCACATATCGATAGGTTTTATCTTTTGAGCCGTCATCTACAAAAACAATGTTGAAGTTGGGATAATCCTGCATCAGTAAATTTTCAATTGTTTTTACTGCATTTAGTTCTTCATTATATGCAGGCACAATGATACTTACGGCAGGAAATTCTTTTAAGGGTAAAGTATACACCTGGCGGGAAATATTGCTTCTCATTTTTTGCATACTGGCCATCATAGCCATAATGACAATCCTTATCATTCCTAAAATAACAGCTATCCAAAAAGCCGCAGTAAGAAAATGCTCAAGCCAGAAACCAAAAGTAGCGATACTTCCATCTATCCGCACAAGGCCGTTATGCACCGGTGGCATTATTTCGTCTTTAGTTTTTCCTATTAAATTGGCAACTGTTGTTAATTGTATTCCGTTGTTTTTAAAATAGTGAATGATTTTTGGCAACGCATCTACCGTTGCCTGCCTGTTACCGCCGGCATCATGAAATAGGATAATTCCTTTTTCGGGATTAGCTTCATACTGACGTATCGTTCTTGCATAAATGCTATCAGCCGTTACACCTTTCTCCCAATCGTTTGGATCAATGCTTTCCCCAACGGTATAATAATTTTTCTCTTTGCTTAAGGCAATTGGTTTTAACTCTGTTTCTGTGGTAGGCTCAGCATCAGCATTGAAAGGAGCCCTGAAAAGCACTGTACTTCTTCCGGTAACAGCTTCAATTAGTAACCGGGTACTTTCCATTTCTGTAGCTGCCCGTTCGGTACTAACTGCTGCAATATTGGGATGTGTAAAAGTATGATTTCCTATTTCATACCCCTCGTTATAAATTCTTTTTAGAAGAGGCAGGTTATTTTCTGCTTCCATACCTACTATAAAAAAAGTTGCCGGTACTTTTTCTTTTTGTAAGATATCTAATACCTGTGGTGTGTATTCAGGATCGGGCCCGTCATCAAAAGTTAAAATAACCTGCCTGTGTACGTTACCATATTTTTTTATTACATATTTGGTGGGTAATTGAATATATTGTTGTTCCGCAATAAGTCCTTCGCTGCTATCAATATCAAGATTAATTTTACCGGGTTCGGGTGTAGTAACAACATTCAATACTTCCCCATCGCCAATATAATCCGGGGTGGCAGTTGGGGTGGTTACAAATTTCAGGCTATTAAAATCGAATGGTTGTTGACGCAGGCTCATATTTGTAAGGCTCCGGTTATAAAAACTCCATAATCGTTCATCCTCACTTCCTAATCTCCACAGAGCAGTACCGGCTGTGCCATACTCATCAGCAAAACGGATACTGTTAAAATTAGTGGCAGCGTCTGCAAAATATACATCATGCTTTATATTATCCGCATCTTTGTAAGAATAATAGTTGTTATAATTATGATTGTCGAAATCAATTAATGCATTAAACTGTTTGGCATTGGATAACGCCTGCTGATAGGTAACAGTTGTAGCTTCGGTATTCTGCGGCCAGTCGTATCCGTAACCTGCAAAACACATGATTATTTTTTCAGAAGGTATTTCTTTTGATGTTTCATCCAATACTTTTTCAATCCATTGCTGGCTGCTGATGGCGCCGGGCACGCTGGTACTGTAATGTTCATCATAGGCCATAAGGAACATATAATCATTATACTTCGATAATTCCTTTAAATTAAAATCTTCATTGTAGGGCATAATATCCTGTGTTACTAAAAGTCCCATTGGATGCAATCTTTCATACAATTCTTTCTGAAACGCAATAATGGGTTCATCACCTTTTTCTTTAAACTCTTCAAAATCTATATTAATACCATGTAACTGATATCGATTAATGTACTTCACTATATCATTTATTAGTCTTTCTTTTTTTACCGGGTTGTGAAGTATCCGGTGAATGATATTGCCATCAAACTCACCTGTACCTTTTTTTTCATTAATATTGTTGATTAGCGGAATAATTTTAACATTGCTCTTCTTCATCAATGCCAATGCATTCAAATCAATATCTGTACGTAATGTGTCGGTGGCAGGGTCAATAAAAAACCATTCGGGTACCACCATATTGAGTTTGCCAATATTTTTTTGCAGTGAGAAAAATGATTGAGGGTCCCAATCCACATAGAATGCGGCTCTTATTTCCTTTGCAATCAGTTTTACAGTATCGTTATTTTTCAGTTGTTGATTTTTTTCCCTTCCCGTTAAGTAAGCATCAAATCCCAGGTATTTTTTTATTTCTTTTGCATTCATTCCGGCAGGAGTAACAGGATTGGCGATATGATGCCTGGAATCGGTTTCGCTGGCAAGCAATGGCAAACCGGGTTTTATTCCTCTTGCCAGTGTAATCATAACAATTGGTACCATCAGCAAAATGGCAAAAATGATTAACCTTCCCGTCCATTGAAAGGTTCTCCATCTCCATTTACTATTGGTTTGAAATATTTGTTTTGTATTGCTCATTGTAGGTTTTAGTTTGATGGCTACTTAACTACTGATAAACCGCTTTTACGATTTATTGGAAAAGCTATCATTATAGTTGAGGAAAGGGGGCAGGTGTTCGCCGGAACGGCAAAACCTATCGGTGAGAATACTATTATTTAATTGAGGGTTTCCTCTACTTTTATAAGCCCCATCGTAAGGCTTATAATTTTTTCTAATTCAAATAATTCTTCTTTCATCTTAAAACAATTCTCTTTATTTAACTGATGCTGTATTGTTATTATTCTTCCTTTTACAATTTCCATTGCTTTTAAAGAATGATTAATTTTTGCATTCAGTTTTTTTTCATCCTTTAAATGGGTTTCTAAAGAAGAAAGATTATTAACGCCTATACCAATAAATACCGAGGCAATACCGGAAATAGCAATTTCAAGGGCATTATCATTAGTAAGAAAAGTAAGAAAAATAATAGCGGTGCCTGCAAGTATAAATATATAAACACGGGGATGAAGAAACATCTTCCAAAAATGTCGGAAAGAGCTGTTGAGATTCAATTTCACTTTACCTATTTTGTATCATAATAATTGTTGCCGTGAAATTAAAATTTGTAAAACCAATTATGATACTCAGTCGGCAAATCGGCAAAATCTGTCGGTAGGGCAAGAAGATAATTTTACATGGTGTTATAAAACTGTTTTGCGTCGTCAACAGCTCCTTCGCAAATCAACTTTATAGTTTGAAAATTTTTACTAAAAGAAAATTCACCTTGCTTTTCATATTCTAAAGAATCTAAATAAGTTTCTAATTTTTCATTTAACCCCATTACAGAGATAGTGGTTTTCATATTGTGTATCAGTTGCCGCATCTCGCTGATATGATTATCCTGCCAGGCTTTTTCTATTTCCATCAAATTTTCCGGTATGGCTTCAATAAATTGTTGGGTAACGGTTTTCTCATAATCAATATTTCCACCACTTACTTCTTTCATGTATTGAAGGTTAATATATTTATAATCGTCCAGGGTAACAGGCACTACTGGTTTGGTAACAGGTTTATGTACCATCGTAAATCTGGCAATAATTTGATGTAATTCTTCTTCCCGTATGGGTTTTGAGATATAATCATTCATCCCATAACTCAGGCATTTTTCTCTTTCACCTGCCAGGGCATGGGCTGTCATAGCAATAATGGGTATATCTAATTTTAATTTGCCCCTTATTTCCTGTGCTGCAGTATATCCATCCATTTCGGGCATTTGAATATCCATCAGGATCAAGTCGTAGTTCTTTTGTTTTAGTTTATCAATTACTTCAATTCCATTATTTGCTAAATCGTATTTTAATTGCCAGCTTTTAAAAAGATGTTTGATAAGGCTTTGGTTAATTTCATTGTCTTCTGCAACCAGGACATAACGGTCATCAAAATTAAAATCATCACTTATATTGCCTACCTTACCAGACTTAGCTGCAAATTTTTCTGTTGATATCTTATAAGGAATCATTACCTGGAAACTTGTTCCTTTACCCATTTCACTTTCTACGTTAATCGTTCCATTTTGGAGTAATACTAAATCTTTAACGATTGACAAACCAAGCCCTGTGCCACCATATTGACGAGTAACAGAATCTTCAGCCTGTCGAAAACGGTCGAATATATGTTGTAGTTTTTCTTTCTGTACGCCAATGCCTGTGTCTGTGATGTTAATTCCTGTATTAATTATATCATTTACAATTCCCTTGTTGATAATAGTAATTGTTACACTTCCATTAGCAGTAAATTTTAATGCATTGCCAATAAGGTTTACTAATATTTGCGAAAGTCTTGTAGAATCACCTTCCAATGTATCTGGCACCAATTCATCTACAATTGCAGATAGTTTAATATTTTTTTCATTAGCTTTTGGTATAAGCATAATTTCAATTGAATGAAGCAAACCTCTTACACTGAAAGGTGTTGATTCAATCTTAATCATCCCGGCTTCAATTTTTGATAAATCGAGTATATCATTGATAATGGTCAATAAATTTTCACCTGACTTCTGGATGGTTTGCACGAATTTTCCTGATTCTTCATCCAGTTTTTTCCGTTGAAGTAAATTGGTAAAGCCAAGGATGGCATTCATTGGTGTGCGGATTTCATGGCTCATGTTGGCCATAAAATTTTCTTTTATTTGTGCACCTTCTTTTACTTTTATTTCTGATTCTTTCAACAGATAAATAAGAGATGTTTGTTTTTTAACAATGTTGATGATATACCAAAAAAGCAAAGCGGCACTTATAAGTACCAATGTAATAAGTAATTTACTGAATTGTTTTGCGCGTTTTCCGCTATTATCAATGGATAAAATTTCCTGCGCAAGATGAATTTTTCTTGTACTGTCAATTTTATGTGAAAGTGCAATTAGTGAGTCTGTTAAATGCTTGCCTTTATTGGTGGCTATCAGTTTTTCTGCTTCATTTTTTCCTGCAATCTTAAAATTTCCTATTATTTTCCGGTTAAAAATTAACTTTTGTTGGATAATTCTATCCAATTCATCTATATAAGCTACCGAACTGTCATCATCTGTAATTTTTTGTAATTGAGCTAAATTAGCCTCTATCTGCATTATATTTTTATCTAATCCTTCAATATACGATGTGTCCGTAGTGGTAACCGCACCCCTTACTTTACTTTCCACCGTAACAATATCTTTCTCCAGTTCGTTCAATTCAGCACTTACTTTAAACTCATCCACCAATTTCTCATTTCCAAATATTAGGTTGTCCACATTTTTTGATGAATTAAACTGTAGGTAAATAAGGAGTAAGGTACCGGAAATGAATGCTCCTAATATGTAGTATATTATTTTACGTACTCTCATTTGCAGTTACTATATAGCTAAATTACTTTAAAATTCCTTATGGCTGTCCGGCGGTTGGATCTTTAGATACCTGCGAAGGAAAAAGATTAGCGATATAACACATATTATTATAGCTGTAGTTATGGCAATAATCTTTCCAATGCCAACCCCATCATCTATCATTTTTAAATCTAAAAATGACAATACAACCAACAATAATGTACCAATAAAGAATAATATAGTGTATATAATTTTCATTTAAAATAAGACTTAAAAGAGGCCTCGGTAGAAACCGGGGCCGTTTTCAAAACTAACTGCTTATAAGAAAAATTTATGAAGACCTGTTTTAAACATTTTTGCATCACGAAGATATTTTTAATTAGCGCCTGTTTAATTTCCAATCGCTCAGTGGGCATTTATAATCGCCGAGTCCTTGTTGATATATTTTTCAATTGTACCGGGGTTCATATACCTTTCAAAATGGGAATCCACTTTGTTTACATAATCTGCACCTCTCCAAAATATGGTATGCATTGTATTGCGGATGTAACTGCTCCAGCTTTCCAAATCTTTGCCTAACCCATGATCAATGCAAATTCTGTCTGTATGAAATTCAAGGCTGTCCATATAATGTTTATTTAGATGGCTCATTACCATTTTAAAAGATTGCCAGGTTGTCTTTTTTGAAAAATCAAGCACATGGCTCAGTTCATGCCCAATTACGCCAATTCTTGCAACCTCCGGAAGATTTTCAAAAGTTATCGGCATTAATTTTTGTATGGTTTTATTACTGATGGTAATTACATAAGTACGGTGGCCCTTTGGCCTGAACATGCTTAAAAATGTTGGCCTTGTTTTTAAAGTAGCGAAAGATTTTTTTATCCTGAATTTAATTTTTACATTTTGCAATTCAGGGAAATAAGACAAAGCTGTTATAGTTTCTTTTTCATATCCGGCCGGCAATTTTTTATTTTTATAATTTACCAGATTATTTGCACTGTCTTTTGTGTTAATATTATTGCTCACTACTTCAAGCGGTAATACAATTTGTGCAAAAACATACTGCTGATATAAAATACCGGCAACAGAAAAGAGTGTTAATTTAATTTTTGCATTCATGCAGCATCATTTACCCTGTAAAAATATCAGCGGCAAATGTGATATTATTATTCAAATAGACAATACGGGAAAAACTGTCGGCAAAACGATAATACCTATCGGTGGATTTGTTGGAGGCTCTTTTGTGGCATTGAAAATAATCCGGATACAAAAGGGCATGTAAATGCCAAACCTTTTTGCTTATAGTATATTCATTTTTTTATTTAATGCAGCACGATAAGCATCCGCTACGGGAACTGGTTTGCCATTTATTACCAGTGCCCCATCCTGTACAGTATCAATCTTTGTCAATGCAACAATGTAGGAGCGGTGAACCCTTATAAATTTTGAAGCAGGCAGTCTTTCTTCTACAGATTTTAAAGTGGTATGTATGGCGTAGAATTTATGCAGTGTGAATAGCTTTACATAATCCCCCATTGCTTCAGCAAATAGTATATCATCTAATTTAAGGCGGCGTACAATATTGGAATCTCTAATAAAAATGAATTCCTCATTATTCAGTTTAAATTCTTCAGTATTGCTTTGTAATATTTCCCTTGCCTTATCAATGGCTTGTATAAAACGGGGAGGAGTTACAGGTTTTACAATATAATCTGCCACATTTAACTCAAAGGCTTCAGCCGCATATTCCTTTTTTGAAGTGGTGAAAATAATAATTGAATTTTTATTGCCGAGGTTTTTAGTTAATTCTAACCCTGTCATACCAGGCATTTCAATATCCAGTAAAACCAGGTCAACCGATTGATCCTGCATCAGGTTGTATGCATCCATGGCATTGGCACATTCACCAACAAGTACCATATCCTTAACCTGGCTTACCAATTGTTTCATGGTAGTACGGGCAATTTTGTTATCGTCAACTATGAGCGTGTTCATGGTTCAAAAATAAGGATATGTTTTTGTTTTTTTAAGGCGATAAGTGACATGCCTGTTTTAAGACATCTTAATATGTCTAGGGAAATTAGAAGGACAATGCCGGTAACTATGCTGTCAACAGACTAGCAAGCCTGTTTAAATCTGGTAAAAAATGATTCGAGAGATGTGCAGTTGTGTATACCAAAATGGACAAACTGAAATTTGATTCGGTTTGTCCATTTTTATTTTCGCCAAAACCCTTGTCGAGATTGTATATTAGCTCAACCGCTTCGTTAAGCCGGGTGGTTCGATAACGAAATCCGTCAAAAACGAGTTTTTCGGGATATATCGAACCGATGATTTCTCTTTTCATTTTATTATCTGCCTTTTCATAAATCTTATCAAGGCCAAAATGTACAATTTCTTCGTACCACTGTTCAGTTGGATGATGTCCATCATACAAATAAAAGCAACCTGTTTTAGACTGCAACCTTTCAAACCTATTGCAACATTCAATATAAACGATACAATACTTAACTACATGAATTGAATAACTGCTATAAAATGAAGAAGTCGTTTCCTTACGGGAAAACGACTTCTCTGCCGATCATCAATTTAAATTCTAACCCTTCACTAATTTTATCCGTTGTTTTTTAGAACCCTGCGTCACTTCTACAAAGTATATTCCTTTCGACAACTGATTTCCTATATGTGTAACGCCATTCGCCGGTAATTCAGTTTTACGTTCCATCACTCTTCCTAATACATCTACCACCGTGATACTTACTGATTCATCACTATTGCTTCTTGTATTAATAATAAAGTAATTAACGCTTGGGTTCGGCGACACTTTTACGGTAAATCCTTTTGCAGTACTCATTGCTTCTTCAAAAGTTCTACCGGTATTTCCTGGTGTTGATCCGGTAATTGTTCCAGAGCCTGATCCAATTGGAGATAAACGACTGCCTGGTATTGGTCCTTCAAATACACCGTTTGGTAATCTCCACGATACTGATAAATGATCATTACCAATTCCTTCCTTGTGTACACTTTCAATATAGTAACGGCCACCCTTTATTAATCGGATAGCTATCGACCGCTGTGTTAAATTACCAAACCAGGAACGATAACCTACGGCGCCTTCAACATAAGCAATTCTTCGAATATTCGCTGGGTTGTCATCGGTACTCAACCATAATTCACTTTGGTTATCACTTGCTATATAGAAGATATAATCTCCGGTTAATGGCACACAAACATAACCTCTTACTCTTCCTCCGTAATTATCATCGATATTCGGGCCATACTCAAACTTTGTAAGTTGAGCAGTTACATCAGGGAAACTTGGGTATTTCGGACTGCTTGATAAATTAATCAATTGGTTACCGCCAATATTAGTATATCCTTCTACTAATATAGATCCCGTTGGTGCGCATGCTGTAATAGTAACGCGCACGGTATCTGAAATAGTGCTGTCTCCATTGTTGTCAAATGCCCTTGCTGTCAACACATAGGATCCTGGTTCCAATTCGTTTCCAGTGTATTGATAAGGTGCAACCGAATCTTCCCCGAATTTATTGGCCCCATCGTAATAAGTAACTTTTACAATAGTACCGTCAGGATCAGACGCATTTACATTTAATGTTACCGTACTGCCTGCAGGATAGGATGCACCATTAACCGGGTTCGTAATTGTTATGATTGGCTTTGCATTCACTGAGGTTACAATGACCACCTGATTTGCCGTAGCCATATTACCACTACCATCAGTAACCGTCCAGGTTACAATCGTTGTTCCGATCGGGAAGCTGGCTGGTGCATTGTTGCTAACGCTTGCTACTGAGCAATTATCTGCCGTAGCCGGTGTTCCTAAACTAATGGTGGTAGTAGTTCCTGAATTAATATTAACTCTGATTGTATCAGGCGCTGTACTATTTCCAAAAGTATATGGATTGTACATAGCCAGTAACTGTCCACCTTCTACTAATTCTGCTGTAGTTCCATAATGCGCCTGATCAACCAGTAAATACATTCCCTGTCCAAGTATATCAGATACATCAATGATACCAGAAGACTCTTCATCCTGCGTAAGGAAGTTTGGCTGACCAGTAATAAATCTTGTAGAATCATGATAAGCTATTGGCATTAATGAATCCGTTGCAATATTATATTGCCAGATTTTTCCAATATGTGCCTGGTTACCTACATCTTCCTGCAAATGAATATATCCTTTGCTATCTACCGACAGGTTATCAAACATCCGTTGATTGGATTCAGTTCCAGTTAATACAGCCTCGATCGTTCCGCCCGTTTCTGGTGTCAAGATATTATCAAAACGCAATCTCCACAAACGGGTAGGTGTAGCTGCTCCAAATGCATTCGTTGTTGCAAAGTAAAAATCATTCGGGTGTTTTGGATCCCATGCCCCATCTTCAGGACGCAGGAACGTGGTTACACCTGCCGTTACGCTTTCTGCATTTAAAGTGGCGCCTGTTTTATTCGCAACTATACCTAAATTGGCCAAGTCAAATCTTGTACCTGCAGCAGGTACACTTGCGCTTACTTCCGTTAAGAGTCCTGATACTTTTACTCCAAATAACTTCCCATTATTCAAACCCGCTTTATCGATATCCGTTCCACTATTCGTTTTTGTTCCAATATAGAAATATACCTGACCACCGGTTCCATCATCCATTCCTGCTACTACTGTTTTATTACCACTTGCCGGACTGGCTACAGAATTCTCCCAGGCAAATTTTCCTAAATAAGGTAGCTCATAAGATTTACCAGCGTTGGGGCCTGTAACGATATGGCCAACCGCTTTACCTTCAATACCACTTTCTTCGCCATTCATAAATATACGTTCAGTAGTTCCCTTGCCAGATGCACTATTATAAAATGCGGCAGTTCCTGGAAGATCGGCTGAACAGAACCGGCTGAATGCAAAAGTGCCGGAGTTAAAGGTACGCGTGGTGGTATCCCATAAGTATACTTGTTGCATTAAGTCACTTCCACCAACAACCGATAAATCTGATTTATTGATTATCCATTTTGATACAAAGGCACCTTTTGATCCATGAGCTCTTGCTATTCCCAGCGTATTGTTAATCTCATGATTCATCAACACCGTAAAGGTTCCATTACCATTATCAAAGGCACCTAACCCATCGGGTATCCCTGCCATCTTGTAGGTACCACCATCGCCTACTGTTAGGATCGACTTGAATCGAATTCCTGGTTTACTTGGTAATAAATAGGGTGTTTGTGAACTACTGATTCCTGTAATACCTGTCAGTAATTTACTTCCCTGTAAATAGATTGCTGGTTTGGTTGTATCGCTTACTGTTACTGTTTGGGTAGCTGTTGCCGAATTACCCGAACTATCGGTTACAGTCCAGGTTACGGTTGTACTTCCCAGTGGGAAACTTGACGGTGCATTATTCGTTACACCCGCCACCCCACAATTATCAGAAGTAACCGGCGTTCCTAAATTTATTCCTGATGCACTGCAAGCTTCACTTGCAAACACATTAACTGTTGCAGGCGCAGTGATGGCCGGAGGAGTAGTATCAACACCGATCGTTACCACAATTACTTCAGAGGTATCTACGCAGCCGCCAGAATTAAATGCAACTAATTTATAATTCCCGCTTTGGCTGGCCAAATAAACCGAGTCTGTAGCATTGGCAATAAGAGAATCATTCTTATACCACTGATAGGTATATGACGCATCACTATTAACGTTATACAATTTCACTGTATTTCCTGCACATGCCGTAGGACTGCCAACGCTGGCAATATCAGCAATACCGGAAACAACACAAGGTGCTATTTCATAAACAGAAACTGTACTGCTTATTTCATTGGAAAGAATAACTAAATTTTTGCCATTCGGGCTCTTAGAAGAAGGTACAAATATTATTCCTTCTGGACCACGATCACCCCCCAAAACAGTTCGGCTGTTTGCATAATTAACAAAAACAGGTGAAGATGGGTTGGTAACATCATATACCATTACGCCACCTATTCTTTCTAAGGCCACAAATGCATAATTTTTTCCACCAATTTTTCCTACGGTTACTCCTTCTGGCTCCGGGCCTTTGTCATCACTTCTATTCTTAACTGCCGTGTTTGCTATTGTATTGGACATATTGAAAAACTGACTGTATGCGGGACTGTTTGCTGTTATCCTCTCAAGATCGTCCTTACTATCATAAACCTGAGAAGAAGTGGAAGGATTCCAGATACTGAATGAACGGGATCCATAAACATAAATCTCATCAATATCACCGTCGCCATCTGTATCGCCTAATTTATTAGTAGCGTTAAGTCTTCCTAATACTCCATTATTCTTTAAGTCGGTTCCATTCGGAAAAATAGTAGGATCTAACGTTAAACCACTCACTCTTGATTCTTCATTAAATCCGGTGTAGGCTCTTGCATCGCCTTCATTCGCAGTAATCAGATAAACATTTCCACCAGAGGAATAACTGGCAATTGCATCTGGCAGATACATTCCTTTAACAGGAAAATTTGAAAGATTGATACCGAAAGTTTGGTCCGATGCATCCAATGGATTTATTGGCAAACTATGATCTTTATAACCCAATGGAATCAATTTTACAATGGTATTGGTTGCCAAATCCAATTCAACTAAGGCATTATTTTCCTGCAATGTTACCCAAGCCTTACTATCATCGTCAGATATAGTAATATACTCTGGCTCAAAATCTTTGGAAGTGTTTGCGCCTAATCCATAAATTCTGATTCCCTGGGAACGAAGTATTGCCTCCTGCCCATCATACGCATTGAAATTTATGGTTGTGGCTATGGGGCTTGCAACACCGCTGCTAATATCCACCACTGTTATTGAACCTTCCGGGTCAATTGTATAGGCTGCATTTGGCTCGCCCTCATTGGCTGTATACACTTTAGTACCTGCATGGTTAAACGTAATCATATCCGGCATGGCACCTGCAGCAACTTCGCTAATGAAAACACCATTGGTATCTACAAAAACAATCTTGCCATTTGCCTGCTTATCCGTTAAACCTTCTAAGGCAAGTGCAACTATTCCATTATGAACATCTACACTATTAATTGATCCATTAAATGATGCCAGGTTGATAGAAGTAATTAAAAAAGGAGCTGAAGGATTTGACAAGTTTACAATATCCAGTTTATTGGCAACGCTGTTAGCAATGAATAAACGCTTGCTGCCAGCATCGTATGCACTGATCTCTGCTGAATTGGTGCCGCTTGCACCATTACTGAAACTGGAAACAAAATTCAATCCTAATTGATTGCTTGCAGCAGGGGCGGTTTTATCATTATCTTTTACATACAAGGTTGATTGAGCAGTGCTGCTAACGATTACATTTGAGCCATTCGTCAGTTTGCAAATAATATACTCATCTGCTTCAGCAATACCATCATCGTTTATTGTAAAATCAATACTAATCAACTGATTCAATACGGTGTTTGCAGGTATATTCAATGTTGTGGTAACTGAATAATCAGTTCCACTTCCTGTTGCTGTGCTGTAGTTGGAAACAGCTAAATCTACTGTACCGGCTGTATTACCGGCACCCGTAACTCTTAACCAAACGCGAGCAATGCCAACACCTTCGGAAACAGTAGTATCAACCCGATTAAATACAAGTGTTGTAACTATATCGTTATCTGCTATAGAAATATTCTGTACAGTTGTTGCACCAAGCGCTAAACCTGCTGAAGGATTGCTTATGGTTAAGATTGCTGTCTCTGTACCTTCAACCAAATTATCATCAGCAATAGTAAACGTTACAGAACCAGTTATTCCTCCATCGGGTATTGTTATCGTTGAATTATTTAAAGTATAATCTCCCAATGTAATTCCTGTTCCGGAAACACCCAAAGAAACTGTTTGTGTTCCGCTTACAGCAGATGATGCAGTAGCTGTTACCGTAATTACTGTTTGACCGACTTCTGTGCCACTGGTTGCACTTACTGAAAGATTAACCGTTGGCAGAGGCGCGACCTCGTTATCTGTTATAGTAATATTTTGTGTAGTAGTGGTACCAAGGCTTATGCCTGATGAGGGATTACTGATTGTAAGCGTGGCTGTTTCTGTTGCTTCCAATTCGGCATCATCAACAATGGTAAAGGTTACCGTACCTGTGGTGGCTCCATCAGGTATTGTTATTGTTGAATTACTTAATGAATAATCGCCCGCATTAATTCCTGAACCGCTAACGCCAAGGGAAACCGTTTGATTTCCACTTACCGCTGATGATGCAGTAGCTGTTACTGTAATTACAGTTTGCGAAGCTTCTGTACCGTTACTGGCGCTCACTGAAAGATTCACTGTTGGTACAGGAGTATTATTTGTAATGGAAAAATTATCAACTCCGGCAGTTGCATCAGCCCCTGCATCGTCTGTTTCTTTCCAACGTATATATAAATATTGTCCATTTGCCCAATTCAAACCGGTTAATGTTTGCGTAATGGCTGCACCTCCAATTCTAAATAATGGTGAAATGGCCGCTTGAGTTCCCGGTGCTCCTGTTCCTGTGGAAGGAGTGCTAAAACCGGTACCGATTGTCCATACTCCGGCTGCATCATTAAAGGTACCAGCTCCGGTAGCCGAGGTAGTTACCACATTGGATGAACTCAGCAGGTACGACATCGGATAAGGGTTTACGGTAGTTGCCGGGTTTCTATTCATTACTGCGTCATATGATAAGGTAACACTGTTTATAGTTCCACCACTTGTATTTTGTAATACAACACCAATATAAGCTACAATATTATTAGATCCTTGCGATCCAATTGCGCGATTCGGCGTTGCTGCCAAATCATACATCACATAAAATGAACCAGTGCTTGAAGATCCGGAACTACGTCCCCATCTTGGTGTACCGCTGGCTTGTTGGTAAACATACCAGCCACTTACGGAGCCGCCACCGGGTTGGCCCGAAACCTGCAACATCGTAGTGTTTGTTACTGTTGCCGGGGTTAGGTTGGTGGCATCCATGCTTTGGAAATCCTGGTTATACATTGAACCAGAAAAATTGATGGCCTGAGCCATACTATTACTGATCATTACCAATGAAAAAATAACGCTGGTTAAAAAGCAACTTGCAATTTTTTTAAAGGTTACGACCATTGGCATTGGTGGTGTTTTGTACATTTTACGCATAAACATTGATAGATTAAGAGTTAATACAAGTGGTATAAATAATATTGTAATTTATTTGTAAAGACTTCACTGATCATTAACAAATAGTAAAGGAATTGTGAATTAAAAAATTGACTACAAAGCGAAGAACTATTTCGGGCAAAAAAAATAGTTGCATTTTTACCTGTTTATTCTATATGCTTCTATAAAAAGGGGGGTATCTTCAAAAGAAATTTTTTAGTGGCCACTGGAATAATTCTGATAAACCTTTTCCATTCCGGCTATTAAACGAGAGTATCAGACAGAAATGAAAAAGCAGAACAACTATAAAATATAATGTGTTTAAAATATTTAAAAATTCTTATTCGAATATTACTGTTTAATCAGTTTTAGTTGCTTTTTTTCGGACCCCTGAATAATTTGAGCAAAGTATATTCCCGGTAAAAGGTTTTCACCAATTATAATAGTGCCGTTTGACGGGATATTTTGTTTTGTTTCCACTACCCTTCCTAAAATATCAGTAATGGTTATTGAAAAAGTGCTTTTATTATTCGCTTGAGTTGTTAGAATAAAATAATGAGGCGAAGGATTGGGCAATATTTTAATACCAAATTTTTCTGAAACATTTCTTACTGACTGTTTTGATCGCATACTTATATCAAATGCCGAACTAGTACTAACTGTCAATGCCCCCACTACCGGCGACAACCGAGAGCCAGGTATAGGTGCTTCGCTTACACCGTTTGGTAGTACCCAACGTACCGATAAATGATTGGCCGGAGTACTTCCCTGTTTATGTAATGTTTCAATATAGTACCGTGCGCCTTTTACCAAACGTATCGGTAGCGATTTTTGTGTGGGAATTGAATTCCAAATACGGAAACCAACCGGGTTCACATTATAGGCAATCAGCCTTTTATTGGTTGGATTATCATCGGTACTTAAAAAAAGGCCCGCCTGGTCATCTCCGGCAATATAAAAAGTATAGTTACCCGTTAGTGGTGCACAAATATATCCTCTTATTCTTCCGCCATAATTGATCCCAACATTTGAATATTCAAAGAGCCCGGTAAGTTGCACAACAATGGACGGGTTATTGGGGTAAGAAGGATGATTGGTAAGATCGGATACTTGTGTTCCCGGAATATTCGTGTATCCTTCACCGAGAATCGAGCCGGTTGGGGTACATCCGGTTATTAAAACGTTTACTACTGAAGATGTTGCACTATCTCCGCTATTATCAAATGCCCTTGCGAAAACTGCATAGTTACCGGGTTCGGCATCATCGGCAGATAAACCATAGGGTGCTGTCAGGTCCTCATAAAACTTTACACCATTCGCATAAAACACAACTTTGGTAATGCTTCCATCGGTATCGGTAGCAATAGCGTTTAATAAAATGGTATCGCCTGCTGCATACGTACTATTATTCAGTGGACTTGTAATGCTGACCGAAGGAGGTATATTGGGTGGATTCAAAATATAAGTAATATTCAATGTAGGTCTGTTAGCAAGAATTGCATTTTCCCGGGAAGAAAAACGTTTTGCCTGGAAAGAAGCTAATTCATCGCTCTTCAATAACCATCCAAAATTAGCAGCAGGATTCATTAGCCAATTTTGTACATCGGAAACCATACCTATCGAGGACCATGTATAAAAACCAATACCATTTACTGTTTGTATTCCACTTGTTGACGCAGAAAAATTTCCTCCCGTCGTGGTCCAGTTTGTACCAGGAAAAAATGCATTTACCCAGGTAGCATCATTTACTTCTGCGCTATCACCTTGCCCTGCCTGAGGGCCTGCATTGGAAGCACCTTCACCCCATGCCTGAAGCACCTTGTGCAATTCAATTCCGTAAGCATTAGAATTGCCACTAGTACCAGCCAAATGTAAGGTCATCGAAACATTACTAATAACTGCACCTGCCGGAACCGCAGCAGCAATATTAAATTGTAGTAAGGCTCTGTTTTTATACGGTGATCCTGTTGTACCAGCAATAAAATATTCACCAGCGCCATTGCTGTTGCCTGAATTTCTTTCATAAATAGTATTATCCTTTTCTGGATTAATGCTAACTGTAAAAGTATCAGCTAACATACTTCGCATTCCAGCTGAGCCGTTCTTTAAATTTGAGAAGGGCAAAAGAATCTGATTTGAAAATAAGGAATAATTAGTGCTTACCTGCTTAGCCATGAACCCACCATTTCCAATAAATTGGGCATTACTGTACTTAACAGCAGCAACTAATAATAATACTAGTCCGGACAGTAGTTGCCGAACATGCATTTTAGTAGATGAATTTATTTTTAGAATCCTATTCATACTAAAAAAATAATTTGTTTAGAAATAAGATGCAGAAAATTTCATTGAAACCTATTGAAAAAAACTTCTACTATTATTACCAAAAGATGAAGAAATTATAACCTTTGTAGTTTTTTCGGAAAAGGCTTGAACGATTAATGGCTGATACTACTCAACGATAAAAAAAGCAAAATCCACTTTAGCTGCTGGAAATTATTTATTTTGTTTAAGAGGAACCGCAGGTCCGGGCCGAACCAATACCCCTGTTTTCTTTTTATAGCGTAAGAAAATAATTATTCTCGCTAATTCATCATCTGTAATGAACCGGTCCGTCAATTGTTCCCCATGCTCAGGAGCAATCCGCATTTCATAATCCATAAGTTGCGGTAAGGAGAAATCAGGAATAATTTGTTTACCATCCACTGTTTTGTTGTGGCATTTTGAACAGGTAATTTTATAGAGTGCAATGCCCTGCTTAAATTGTTTTACAAAAGTTTTTTTAGCCGTATCGGCTATATCATCCGGATAATCAAAAGCGTCCTTTTTTTGAGCATTTGTATTTATACTCAAAAAA
>JBJXDV010000442.1:0-3162 GCA_046153465.1 Chitinophagaceae bacterium | reverse complement strand
CATACCAAAACCATTTGTTCTGAAAAATAGTAGCTACAATTTCACTATTGCTGTACCAATAAATTAATGGTAAAGACGCAATAAGCAATCCAACGGCGGGCGTGGGCACCCCTTTAAATCCGTACTGTTGTTGAGTATCGATATTGAATTTTGCAAGGCGGTATGCAGCCGCACAAGCAATAATAAAAGCAGGCGTCAAAACTGCCCACGAAATATCCAACCCATTTTCTTCGCGGGCATAACTTAACCGGAGAAAATGATAAACGATTAGCGAAGGAGCAACTCCAAAACTTACTACATCAGCAAGAGAATCTAATTGTTTGCCCATTTCAGAACTCGCATTAAATAGCCTTGCAATAAATCCATCTAAAAAATCAACCAATGCAGCAAGCCCAATGAACAAAGAAGCTTTCCAGATTTCTTCTGGCATTATTACCCATTGCGCACCGTTGTTATCGTTAGTAATTGTAATTCCGTGCTGCATTACAAAAACGATAGCGCAGCATCCGAAAAATAAATTGAGTAACGTAAATATATTTGGAATCTGTTTCATATTTATTGAAAGAATTATTTATTTTTTTCCTCTGTGCTCTTCTAATCAATTAGCTGAAAAATAGTAACTAAGAGTATAAAAGAGAAAGGAGACAAAAGTTAAGGGTGTAATTTGAATATGAACTCTTTTATTCTCTTTCCTCTTTAACTCTTCACACTTTCCTCTTTTATTCTCTTTCCTCTTTAATCTCTTAGCTATAAAATAGTAACTAAATGTATAAAAGAGAAAAGATAAGAGTTTTCGGTTTAAAAGAAATTACTCCTGTATTCCTCTTTGCTTTTCCTATTATAATTTAGGCTCTTGGCTCTTAACTTTGGCTCTTGGCTCTTGACTTTGGCTCTTGGCTCTTGACTTTGGCTCTTGACTTTGGCTCTTGGCTCTCGGCTTTTGACTCTTCTTTTATAAAGCGTCTAATTATTCTATAACCTATTCTTCCAATCGTTTTAACGCTTCATGTATCGCTCAATATCATCAACAGTAATTGGAATTTTTGCAAAGAGATCCTTATTACCGTTTCGGGTGATCCAAACATTATTTTCAATGCGAATGCCCATCTGTTCCTCTTCAATATAAATACCCGGCTCAATTGTAAAAACCATTCCTGTTTTAATGGGTTCGGTGCGGGTGCCTAAATCATGGACATCAATTCCTAAATGGTGTGAAATACCATGATAAAGATATTTTCGATAGGACCTGTTTTTTGGATCCTCATTTTTAACTTCAGATTTTTTTAATAAGCCTATTTTCAGGAATTGCTGAGTTGCCTCTTCTCCAACTTTATCAGTATAATCAATTATGGATATGCCAGGTTTTAGTATGCTTTTCGCATATAGGTGAAGGTGAAGACAGGCGTTATACACTGTTTTTTGTCTCCGACTAAATTTTCCATTCACTGGAATAGTACGTGTAAGGTCGGCGCAATATCCTCCATAAGCTGCTCCAAAATCCATCAGAACCAATTCGCCGTCCTTACATTCCTGGTTATTCGAAATATAATGCAGTGTTCTGGCACGATCGCCAGAGGCAATAATGCTACTATAGGCTGGGCCGGTAGCCCGGTTACTTAGAAACGAGTGCCATATCTCCGCTTCAATTTCGTATTCCATTACACCGGGTTTAACGAACTTCATTACCCGCTCAAAAGTAATTTGTGTTATATCAATTGCTCTTTGTAATACTTCTATTTCGAGAGGAGTTTTAACTGCCCGCAATTCTTTCATAATTTTTGCACTTCGTTTATATTGGTGCAACGGGTATCGTTTCAACATTGCTTCAGCATAACGGTAATCTCTAACCGGTACCAAGCTGGCCTTTCGGTCGTTTTCATTTGTATTTAAGTAAATGGTATCCACCAGGTGTATCCATGGTTGCAACAGGGCATCCAAATTATCAAGCCAAACGATTGTAGAGATTCCGCAGGCCTTTTTTGCATCCTCTGCCCGTAAACTTTTTCCATCCCATTTTTCTTTTAAAAGATTGGGGCGTACCAATACTAAAACTTCGCGGTATACTGGATCAGGATTATCAGGAAATAGAATGACCATCGTGTCTTCCTGTTCAATACCACAGAGCCAGACGAGATCACTGTTTTGTTTAAATGTGTGTAAAGAATCTCCATTAGCAGGAAACTCATCATTGCTGTTAAAAATAGCCATGGAATTTTTTTCCATTTTTTTTATGAACCTTGCCCTGTTCTCGGTAAAAATGGCGGGATTTAGCGGGTGATATTTCATCGTCGATGAATCTGTTGGGTTATGCCTGTAAAAATAAAGAATGAAAAGTTAGTACCATTACCAATGTTTTCAACGGGCGGATTTTATTGAAACAGATAGGTTAAAAAAAAATACGCTGAGCCTAAAGATTTATGAATTGTCTAGAAATCGAAAGGAAATACGAAATCACAACGAATACTAACGATTGTTAGTTAAAATATTTTCAAGATATTTGATGTTTTGATAGATTCAATCTAAAAATAGTGGTCATACTGACATTGTGTTAGACAATATTCAATATTACCTTTAGTACCACTAAATTTATTTTGAGTATGTCTGTTAAATGGCTAACGATTCCTTCTCGTCAATTGCATGAACTTGGTCTTATCAATACTCACATTCATTACCAGCAAGGGCCGGATGAATTGGTGCAAGATACGCTTAGATTAGGCGAGGGGGTATTAAGTGATACCGGTGCCCTGGTTATTAAGACAGGAGAGTTTACCGGACGTAGCCCAAAAGATAAGTATACCATAAAAGATGAGTGTACCGCCGCCACTGTTCATTGGAATGATTTTAATATTCCAATGGAGGAAAAATATTTCCATCTAATTAAGAGAAAGATAGTAGACTACCTAAATAAGAGAAACGAACTATGGGTCAGAGATGCCTATGTGTCGGCAGATCCACGTTATCGAATAAATATCAGAATTATAAATGAGCACCCTTCGATTAACCTCTTTGCTTACAATATGTTTTTGCGACCTAACGAGAAGGAGCTGATAGATTATAAAAACGAGTGGATTATTTTATCCGCCCCGGGACTGAAATTAAAACCGAATGAATGTGGTACCCGGCAACACAATGCATCCATTATTTCTTTCAAACATAAAACAA
>JBJXDV010000441.1:0-9009 GCA_046153465.1 Chitinophagaceae bacterium | reverse complement strand
AACAAATCAAAAATCATAAGTCTAAAAACATAAATACAAATAGTATGAGCACTGAAACCAAAAAATCTGTTTTATTAAAAGGAGGAGAATGGATTGTTCGGGAAAGTTCTGCATTTGAAACTTTTATCGCTGAAGATTACAATGAAGAACAACAAATGGTAAAAGATATGTGCGTATCATTCCTTGATACCGAAGTACTACCATTGATAGATCGCATTGATAAAGCGGAAGCAGGTCTTATGCCTTCACTATTAGATAAAGCGGGGGCTCAAGGATTACTGGGTACCTCCATACCTGAACAATATGGAGGCCTGGGAAAGGATTTTATAACTTCTACCTTAGTTAACGAAGCGTTAGGGGGTGGCTTTTCGTTTTCCGTGGCGGTAGCTGCACATACAGGAATTGGCACCCTGCCAATTTTATATTTTGGTACAGAAGCTCAAAAAGCCAGGTATATACCTAAACTGGCATCCGGCGAATGGAAAGGTGCATATGGACTAACGGAGCCGAACAGTGGTAGTGATGCATTAGGTGCAAAAACTACTGCTAAACTAAGTGCTGATGGGAAGTATTATATCATGAACGGACAAAAATGTTGGATTACCAACGGTGGGTTCGCAGATATATATACTGTTTTTGCAAAAATTGATGGCGATAAGTTTACAACTTTTATAATCGAAAGAGGATTTGAAGGATTTACCCAGGGCCCGGAAGAGCATAAAATGGGGATCAAAGGTTCCTCTACTGTTCAGTTGTATTTCCAGGATTGTAAAGTGCCTGTGGAAAATGTACTTGGCGAAATTGGTAAGGGTCATATCATTGCATTTAATATTCTTAATATTGGCCGTTTAAAATTATGTGCGGCTGCTGTTGGCGGGGCTAAAAGAACGGCTTCCGTTAGTGTAGAATATGCTAACGCCAGGGAACAGTTTAAACAACCTATTGCTAATTTTGGTGCTATTAAGCACAAATTGGCTGAAATGGCAATTCGTTTATGGGTATGCGAGAGCTCATTGTATCGCACGAGTAAATGGGTTGACGAAAAAGAAAATGAATTGCTGGCAGCAGGCAAACCATTTAATGAAGCTGTATTAGGCGCTGCCGAAGAGTATGCTATTGAATGTGCCATATTAAAAGTGTACGGCAGTGAAGTACTTGATTTTGTTGTTGATGAAGGAGTTCAAATACATGGTGGTAACGGATTTAGCGATGAATATGTTGTTTCAAAAGCATACCGTGACAGTCGTATCAATCGTATCTTCGAAGGCACCAATGAAATTAATCGGTTGTTGATTTTAGATATGGTGTTGAAACGTGCCATGAAAGGGAAGTTGGATCTGATGGGACCTGCTATGGCTGTTCAAAAAGAATTAATGAGTATTCCGGATTTTGGCAATGGAGAGGAAGGCGCTTTTGCCAAAGAGAAGAAATTAGTAACCAATTTTAAAAAAGCTATTTTGATGGCTGCAGGTGCGGCCGTTCAGAAATTGATGATGAAGATTGAACAGGAACAGGAAGTGCTTATGAATATTGCGGATATGGCAATCGAAACATTTAATGCCGAAAGTGCCTTACTCCGTTTAATGAAACTTGCAGAGCAAAGAGGGGAAGCAGCTTGTAAATATGAATCAGATATTGTGCATACCTATCTTTACGATGCTGCTGATCGTATTAATAAATATGGAAAAGATGCAATTAATGCATTTGCGGATGGCGACGAGCAGCGGATGATGTTATTGGGGCTTAAAAGGTTTACCAAAACCGAACCCTTTAATGCTAAAGAGGCCCGCCGCTATATAGCCAATAAAATTTTGGCCGAAAACAAATATCCTCTTTAAGTTGTTTAAAATAATAGTAAATCCCGGCTTGCCTGCCGGGGTTTTTAGTTTAATTTCATAAATCATTTTTTCAGAAAAATAATCTATGAAATTGATTGAGCGGCGTAAGTTTATAGGTCAAACAGCATTAGCAGCCGGAGCAGGTATTTTTTCTTATTCTTTTAAAACCACTACCATTATGACGGAGAATACTTTTATACATCACGTATATTTTTGGCTTAAAAATTCTGGAAGTGCACTGGACACTGAAAAATTAATTGACGGGTTAAAAAAATTGGCAAAAGTAAAATCTATACATTCTTTTCATATTGGCAAACCGGCCGATACCAACCGGGAGGTAATTGATAGTTCCTATGCGATATCCTGGTGCGTTTTTTTTAAAACTGCCGCAGACCAGGCAGATTATCAAACTGATCCAATACATTTAAAATTTGTAGAGGAATGCGCTTCATTGTGGACGAAAGTAATAGTGTACGATTCGATTGATATTTAAATCAAATTTGGTTTCGAACTACAGATACTATTCTTGTGAGCATCAATACATATTAAATTGGATAAAAATGAATTCCTTTCTTAAAATTCTACTTACATTATTTTCCATCTTACTTTTTTTAAATTGCAAAAAAGGAACATCGCCAATAAATGGAACAGATATTCCGTCAAACCTGCAGGTAAGCGCAACAGTGAGTACAGATGGGTCAGGTAATGTAACCTTTAGTGCGTCGGCTACCAACGCTACTTCTTTTAGATATGAATTTGGTGATGGCGGAAATCAAACTGTGGCTGGTGGTAATCTAACCTATAAATATAAAACTGCTGGAACTAATACCTATGCGGTAAATGTAACGGCGTTTAGCTCTTCAGGTGGATCTATTGCTAAATCAATTTCGATAACCATCACCGTGGTTGCAATGCCGCCCTCCCTTTTTTGGTCGGATGAATTTGATATAAACGGAGCTCCTGACCCTTTGAAATGGGGCTACGATATCGGAACCGGATCGGGCGGATGGGGCAATGGTGAGTTGCAATATTATACCAGCCGGCAAGAGAATGTAGTTATTCAAAACGGCAATTTAAAAATAACAGCCATTAAAGAAAGTTTTAGTGGCAGTGCCTATACCTCTACACGTATGATTTCGAAAACTAAATTTGAATTTACGTATGGCAAAATTGAAGTGCGTGCCAAACTTCCTGCCGGACTGGGTACCTGGCCTGCGGTATGGATGTTAGGTAGTAATATAAGTACTGCGGGTTGGCCATCCTGTGGTGAACTTGATATTGTTGAACATCGGGGAAGTGAGCTGAATAAAATTTTTGGTACGTTGCATTATCCAGGCCGCTCGGGTGGTAACGCCGATGGAAGTACTAAATTTATTTCCAATGCAACCACTGAATTTCATACTTATGCCGTTGACTGGTCAGCCTCGTCAATTAAAATATATGTAGATGATGAGCTATATCACACCGTAGTGAATTCAAACAGTATCCCCTTTAACCAAAATTTCTTTTTTCTAATTAATCTTGCAATAGGTGGATCTTTTGGGGGAAGCGTAGATCCTGCGTTTGTCAATGCTTCGCTCGAAGTTGATTATATCAGGGTTTATAAATAGCCATGAAATAAAAAATGCCAAGGAGCTATTCTCCCTGGCATTTAGAAACCAACGATTTCTTACATGGGATGTTATCCCTATTCTTTACTTCGATTCAGGATGTGGCTTTCCGTTATGACATGTTTTGCAGGTGATAGGAGGTAGCGCTGTCTTATCATCGCTTGGCTTATACTTGAAAAATTTCTTATTTATCTTGCTCGACATGCGCATCATATTTCGTGCAGATTCTTTCTCAGGTTTTTCATCACTTGCAAAATCCAATTTTGTATTGTCGTCTTTCCTCGGAGCATGGCAAAAATTGCATTTTACACCTAGTGCCTCTTTGAAGTGATCCATCACGGCATCGAGCTCATCATCACTAATATTTTTCGGAAGTACTTTCAAGTTGCGTTTCGGCTGATCCTGGGGAGGCTTGGAGGCGGCAATGCCCAACACTACGGCCATTGCCAAAAAAAATACTATTGTTAATTTTTTATTCAAAAGCATAGTAATGGTTTTAGAATTTCAAGGTAACATTTTTTTTAATACAATAATCTTTCAATCGGCCTATCGAATTGGAAATCTATTCTAAATTAAAGTACTTTGCCTTATGCTCCACACAAAAAAAGCAGCCCTTGGTTTTATTTTTGTAACCCTTCTTATTGACGTTACTGGTTTTGGAATTATTATACCGGTAATGCCCGACTTGATCATGCAAATGATTCATGGAGATCTCAGCACGGCATCCAGGTATGGTGGATGGATGATGTTTGCATACGCATTTATGCAATTCTTATTTGCCCCTTTATTAGGAAACCTAAGTGATAAGTACGGAAGAAGACCGGTATTGTTATTCTCATTATTTGGGTTTGGGATTGATTATTTATTTCTTGCTTTGGCGCCAAGTATTGCATGGCTTTTTGTTGGCCGCATCATTGCTGGTATTACAGGAGCAAGTTTCACTACCGCCACTGCCTATATTGCTGATATCAGTACCCCTGAAAAAAGAGCTCAGAATTTTGGAATTGTAGGTGCAGCTTTTGGGATGGGTTTTATTATAGGGCCATTGATTGGTGGGCTGCTGGGCGATTTCTTCGGTCCCCGCATTCCATTTGTGGTTGCTGCTATACTTGCCTTATTAAACTGGTTGTATGGATATTTTGTATTACCAGAATCATTGGCAAAAGAAAATCGAAGATCCTTTGAATGGAAAAGAGCAAATCCAATCGGATCTCTTCTCCAACTTAAAAAATATAAGTCAATCATTGGAATGGTAGTTTCTTTAATATTGATTTACCTAGCTGCGCATGCGGTCCAAAGCACCTGGACTTATTATAACATGGGTAAATTTAATTGGAGTAAGAAGCAGGTTGGAATTTCCTTAGGTGTAGTAGGCGCAATGGTTGGAATAGTTCAGGGAATCCTAATAAGAAAAACCATGCCATTACTAGGTCCTCAACGTAGTGTATACATTGGGTTAATACTCTATGGAATCGGAATGATTTTGTTTGGATTTGCAACGCAGGGGTGGATGATGTATGCATTTACCATTGTTTATTGTTTGGGAGGTATTGCCGGCCCCGCCCTGCAGGGAATTATCTCCAATCATGTTCCGGCTAATGAACAAGGTGAATTACAGGGTGGGTTAACAAGTCTTATAAGTCTTACTTCAATAGTTGGTCCGCCGGTAATGACCGGGCTATTTGCGTATTTTACAAGCACCGATGCACCATTTTTGTTTCCGGGTGCCCCATTTATTGCAGGGGCAGTACTAATGATGCTAAGTGCTATCATTGTAGTTAGAGATCTATATAGAGAAAAGAAATTAAGTGTATCCTGATTGTGTATTACCGTTTTTTAAGCTGCTGTAAGTTTATTGGATACCGAAAAGGCAATCGTAGCTCCTCCTCTTTCATCATACTGCATGCTGATACTTCCCCCTATTTTTTCAATGACTTGCTGAAGTGCTATTGTTTTAATAACTAAATTATTATAAAAACGAGCATCGCCAACGTTTATTCTTATCAAAGTATAGTCGCGGGTAACAGAAGAATGAACCTGAATACACTGTTCTCTTGATAAAAGAATAATATTTTTAAGAAGGTTGCCGAATGTAAGAGATAATAGATTTTCGTCTTTTTCCAATACAATACTCGATTCAATGTGGTTAATGATAAAACTTCTTCGTTCTTGTGTAAGGGGGAGAAAGCTGATGGCGAGGTTATTTACAATTTGCTTTAAAGGGAGGTGCACAGCAGTGCCTTCATTGGGCAGGAAGTTTTTCATTCTACTTAATTTAGGTTATTAAAGATTTCAAGTAGTTTTCAAAAAAGGGTAAGGATCGGATTAGATGGATAACGGATGTTTTATTTGTTTAGTATCAGTTACAGAATGAACTTATAAACAATTAGTAATTTCAAAAATAAAAAAGAGTTAATATACACAATCACTTAGCGTGCGCAATGGCCTAATAGTAATATGTATTTTTGAATGAGTTTAAATATCTTATATGTTTATTTCTTGGAAAGAAATAATTATTCTAACGTGAATCTTTTTTCCAAACAACGATATACTATTATTGAGCCAAATCAATAATTGGTTATTTGTTTAAGATAAAAAACAGTAACTCTTTTTATAGTTAGAAGTATTTTAGTTCACTTCCAACTTATCTTTTTCAGGTAACTTAGGAAAACTAGTGTGAGGTTCCAGTTGGTACCAAAAAACGACGGATGCAATATCATCTTGTAACGGCAAATAGCGCCCATCCTCTCTCCAGCCCAAGGCTTGTATAGTAACCTTTAAATCTTTTTCAAAACGAATTGGATCATTAATATGCCACCTGTACAATCCAAAACGCTGCATTACTTTATAATGACCATCGCCCCTAATCACCTGTGGCAATCCAGCATAAGGTGTATTAAATTCTGTATAGTTTATTTCTTCAATGCCTGCGGCATTCTTTTTCTTAGTATCAAAATCATAAGAGCCACAGAAATAATCTTCCGTACCAGTACCGCATATCGTAGGAAAACCGGTATCTCCATCTATAAAGAATTTTATTTCTCCCTCCCCCCACCATCCATTATTATGGACTCCCCATGCCATATAGGTACCAACATATTGACCTTTGCCTTTTATGTTATCAAGCAATACATAATTTTCTTTATAAGGAAGCGGATTGGTTCTATTAAACTGTGCGTGAAAATAAGCTGCATCAGGTGGTACTTCTGTAAGAATATAATCAACCTGGTAATACAATATCATATCCTCATTCGCAATATTCTCCATTGTTATCCGGCATTTTTTTCTGAATGGCATAGGCCAATAACAATTAAAAGCACTTCCGGGATTTACATTTACTGCAAGTGATGTTAGTTTAGCATATTGTCCCCAACCCATTCCAAAGAAATCACCAACCGGACATTCTACAGA
The DNA here is from genome assembly GCA_046153465.1 of Chitinophagaceae bacterium. Taxonomy (GTDB): domain Bacteria; phylum Bacteroidota; class Bacteroidia; order Chitinophagales; family Chitinophagaceae; genus Endoryza. The sequence continues at coordinate 2,150 of JBJXDV010000441.1, read as the reverse complement.
GGGCTCTTTTTCATCATCCCAATAGAATCGGAGTATTGAATATCGCCAGGTACCAGTAGGCGTCATCCAAATATGTTGTATTGATCCTGATCCTTCGATTTCTGCAACAGTAAAAGTTGTTTTTGATTTTATGCGAACACTCGGGCTCACTTTCCATCCTTTCCCCAAATCGCGGGATGGCCCCGAGCCCGTTCCGGTAACGGCCATTCCTCCTTTACCTTTTTCTCCGTTAAAATTTTCAGGACTTATGCTTCGGCTTTTTGCATCCGATACCCGAAATAAATTACCCATATTCACATCTATTCCATTAAATTTTTGCTGCGCATTTGTGCTAAAAAAGTAACTAAATAGAACAACAGATAAAATATTTTTTTTCATCGCAAAAGTTTTAAGGTAAAAATTCGCCAGTATTAAATCTACGAAATTCAACAATATCAACCTTTTCCTTTTCACGATCTTTGCATTGAAAAAGCAAATTAATAACAAACAAATTTTGTATGGGAATACTAGCAAATGAATTCAATGAATACCGGGTAAAAATGAACGAAGTAATTTTAAGTAAGAATAACCTTGTAATGAAACGTCTTTGGAGCCTCGATACAAATACCTACGAAGACGGTGCATTGAATAAAAAAACAAAAGAAATGATGGGTCTTGCAGCCAGTATGGTTTTACGATGCGATGATTGCATTAAATATCATGTAGGCAAATGTTATGAATTGGGAGTAAGTACCGACGAATTGTATGAAATTTTTTCTGTAGCAAATATAGTAGGTGGTACCATCGTTATTCCACATACACGCAGAGCGGCAGAATATTGGGAGGAACTTATGGAAAATGAAAAGTAATAATTGTTGTCGCAAGAATGATAAGGAAAGACTAAATTTTATGCTGGTTAACCAATACTTGAAATTCTCTTTTTAATTATTTGTTCATCCTTCTTTATTTAACATTGGATTCATTAAATTTGACTATAATATTTTTTCTATGAGTGATTCAACTGTTGCACAGCCATTAACCTCTAAAGATTTTGCAACTGATCAGGAAGTGCGCTGGTGTCCGGGTTGTGGCGATTATTCAATTTTGGCACAGGTTCAAAAAGTAATGCCGAATCTTGGAATACCGAAAGAAAATATTGTAATTATTTCTGGCATTGGCTGCAGCAGCCGGTTTCCCTATTATATGAACACCTATGGCATGCATTCTATTCATGGAAGAGCAACGGCGGTAGCTTCAGGTCTTAAGGCTTCACGTCCCGAATTAAGTGTGTGGATTGTAACAGGTGATGGCGATGGACTTAGCATTGGAGGTAATCACACCATTCATTTATTAAGGAGAAATTTTGATGTAAACATTTTATTATTTAATAACCAGATATATGGTTTAACAAAGGGACAATATTCGCCAACTTCCGAACCTAACAAGATTACAAAATCTACACCGTACGGAAGTATTGATCATCCCTTTAATCCGGCTGCCTTAGCGTTGGGAGCAGATGCTACTTTTGTTGCACGCAGTATGGATCGCGATCCAAAACATTTGCAGGAAGTTTTAATGCGCAGTTACAAACACAAAGGAGCATCTTTCCTTGAAATTTATCAGAACTGCAACATCTTTAATGATGGGGCATTTGAAGCTTTTACAGAGAAAGCAACCAAACTGGATAATACACTTTTTCTTGAACAGGGAAAGCCTTTATTATTTGGGGCTCAAAAAGATAAAGGCATAAAACTCGACGGATTTAAACCTGTTGTTGTTGATATAACCAATGGCGCAAGTACCGATGATTTATGGATACATGATGATAAAGATTTTTATAAAGCTCAGATACTTGTTCGCATGTTTGATGATCCGCGTATTGAAGCACACCTACCAAGACCATTTGGTGTGTTTTATGAAACAGACAGACCTTGTTATGAAGTAGTAATGCAGCAACAAGTTGATGATGTAATTGCTTCAAAGGGCAAGGGTAATCTCGATAAATTATTACGTGGTAACGAAACCTGGACGATTGCTTAATACGTATATAAAATACGTAGCAGAAATAGAAAGGTTCAGCCTTTTATTAAGTTTCTCTCCCTTTTTTCTATTAAGACTTTTGTTGTATAAAAAAAATGCCAGCGATTGAAATCGCCGGCCTGTGCTTACCT
>JBJXDV010000440.1:0-4783 GCA_046153465.1 Chitinophagaceae bacterium | reverse complement strand
CATTGTATCAACATCCTTTGCATCCGAATATATTTCAGCCAAATACTTTCCGTCTTTTAAAAATTTTAATGGAATACGAAGCATCCTCGATTGATGATTGCTGATCGCTCCAATATACCAATCGTTATTATTTCTCCTGGCAATAGTGATGTACTCGCCAATTTTAGAGTTTAAAACTTTTGTTTCGTCCCAGGTAGTTGGAACGTTCTTAATAAATTCAAAACCAGGCTGCCCTTCATACGCTGCCGGGTAGTCGCAAACCATTTGCAGGTAATTCTCAAGCACCACATACATAGCAAGCATATGACAGCGGGTACCCAGCATCAAGGGCATTGAATATTGTGCCTTATACAAATTTTGTGGAACGGCCCGAAAGCCACCCAAATGATAATCTGTGGATCCCGCAAGCATTCTGGTAAAAATAATCGATAGATCATGATCCGGGGAAAGTCCAATATCATTCCATTTATTTCCTTCATAATTTAAGGTACCCTCCCGTGTAAATTCATTGGGATAGGTTCTGTTCAATCCGGTTGGCTTATAGGATCCATGAAATTGAATATGAAAATGATGTGCCGCTGCTTTCTGTAAAATTTCAGTTTGAATATTTACCATTTCCTGATCATCGCGATCCATAAAATCAACCATCATTCCTTTTATCCCCCATTTCTTAAATAATGCAAACGCACTATCAAGTTTAGGATAAAGCGCCGCCCAGTGTACCCAAACTCTTATGCCAACTCCTTTCGCCGTTGCATAATCAACAATTTTTTGCATATCAAGTCCGGGCACAGGTGTTGTAACATCTGCATTCGGACCCGGTTGAAAATTTACACCATCATCCATATACCATTGATGTAACCCATACTCCACAACCGAATGGTATTCGATATTATTTCTTGAACAAAAATCAATATAGTATTTGGCTGTTTCAAAATTATTACCGGGATTCACCAATGTATCAGGCACAATATTTCCATTCCACCACGGGAAAGTTGTTTTACCCGGTTTTATCCAACCAACATCATGAACTTTATTGGGCTCATTGAGACTGGTAAGAATATTACTTTCAATCAATGCCCCAACTCTATCACTTAGCATAAATACCCGCCAGGGGCTTTGATGCGGTAACACTGCTTTAACTTTTATAATTGATTGATTAGGTAAGGGCGACAATCTACTCTCCAATACGTCGTTGTGTTTACACAAATACATACCTGCATAATCAGTAAGCGCGGCTTCAGTAATAGCAAGATAGGTACTGTTGTGAAAGTCGAACAAAGCAGGCATATCAATAAGTGTATCATTCTTAACCTTACTTAAAGGCAGGCTCGTGTAGAATCCTTCATGCGAAGTAGTATAGTTTGGGAGTAACAATGCATGCATTGTTGGATCTCCCTTAAACCTAACCGAAGTTATTTCATCATGGAGTAAAAAAGCATCCCAGTTGTGTTGCCTGGGCCAGCTATATCTAAAGGCTAATCCATCATCAAATACTCTTACAACAATATTAATTTTTCTGAAAGGTGCGATTGATTCTTCCAGCGGTATAGTGACTTCTTTATAGTGCGCGATAACTTTTTTTACTTTGCCTGTGATTAATGTATATTCTTCAATAGTATCTCTATAAATTGGCTTATTAAGAATAAGATTATTTTTAAATTCTCCATTTTCAAAATTTAAATGAAGTGAGGAGTAATCAACGATCGTATTTCCTTTAAAGCGAACGCTATACCTAGCCGATTTGTTTTGTAGCTTAAATGAGAAAATAATTTTTCCATTGGGAGAACTAAGTTCGATAGGTTTTTGCGCAACTAATGACAATGGGAGAACGATGCAAAAAATACAAATTAGTTTTGGTAGACATCTCATTTTAAAAATTATTTGATGAAGTTACAGTTTCCCTTTTTGAAGTTAAAAAAGAAGTGTGGAATAACCTGTAATACGCCATTACTGAAGTAATTTTTCTGCAAGCATTTATCTTACTGCTTGAAGGCGAAATATAGTAAATTAGCTGGTGATAAATTTCAATCGACTATCTTTTAGAAAATAGAGAGGTATCTCTTACCAAAATAACAAACCATGACTCGTTCATTCTTAAAAATCGTGATCCTGCTAATTAATATCTCTCTGTCCTCAACCTTGATCGCACAAACACCTCCGTGGCCCACATTAAAACAATACGACAAAGATCACTTACTAAATATTGCCTTGCCAATAGGTGGAATTGGAACCGGTACCGTATCATTAGGAGGAAGAGGTGAATTGCGCGACTGGGAAATTATGAATAAGCCGGGTTTAAAATTCAGTACCATTACCGATGGAAACCAGGCGCCTTTTTTTGCAGTATATGTTAAGCCATTGCATAAACCTGCGATGAGCAAAGCATTGATAGGTCCTTTCGATCCCAGCGAGTATATGCATTATGAAGGAAGGCCCGTGAACCACCACGGGATGCCCCGATTTTCTTCCGCCCGATTTGAAGCTGCCTACCCTTTCGGCCAGGTATACCTGAAAGATGATTTGTTACCAATTTCCGTGAAAATAAAAGGGTTCAATCCAATGATACCTGGTGATGCCGACGCCAGCAGCATTCCTATTGCAATTCTAAAATATGAAGTAACCAATAACAGTAATCTTCCCATGGAGGTTGCAGTTTGCGGAACGATGCGAAATTTCATTGGTATCGACGGAAGTATTCAAAGCAAGAATTGGAAAGGCGATAATGTATATAGTGGTGCAAAAAATAATCAGAACAGCTTTCGTGAAAACAATTTTGTAAGAGGTATTTATATGTGGAGCGATAGTGTTCCATCAAATGATCCGGCATGGGGGACCATTGCATTAACCACTAGCGAAAAAGAAACTGTTAGTTACCGTCGTTCCTCGAGATCCAATGACTGGGAAAAAGCGACACTTGATTTTTGGGATGATTTTAGCTCAGATGGATTACTAACCGATAAGAAAGAGTTGATTGATGACAATCCCATGGCCTCGCTGGCTGTTAAAAAAATGATTGCACCTCATTCAACCAAATCTTTTACATTTTATATTACCTGGCATTTCCCAAATCGTCTTGATTGGAACAATGCCTGGAGTTTTGGTTACAAAGGAAAAATTATCGGCAATTATTATACATCTGTTTATAAAGATGCATGGGATGTAATTGAAAAAGAAGCAGGGCGGTTACCAGCATTAGAAGCAAAAACCAATGAATTTGTAACAGCCTTCGTAAAAAGTGATTTGCCACTGGTTGTAAAAGAAGCTGCCCTCTTTAATCTCTCCACGTTAAGATCACAAACCGTTTTTCGGTTACCCTCGGGGTATGTGATGGGATGGGAAGGCGTGATGGATGAAGCAGGATCGTGCTATGGCAGTTGTACACATGTATGGAATTATGAAACTGCTACTGCGTTTCTATATGGAAACCTGGCAAGGTCAATGCGCGAAGTGGAAATGGATTATGGCTCAAAAGAAAATGGAAAAATGATGAACCGGGTAAACCTGCCATTGGAAGAAAATTTCAATATTGACCATGTGGCGGCAGCCGATGGCCAAATGGGATCGATTATGCGATTTTACCGGGAATGGAAATTATCTGGTGATAATAACTGGTTAAAAAAATATTGGCCAAAAGTGAAGGCAGCCATGTCTTATGCATGGATCAAAGGAGGATGGGATGCAAACGAAGATGGTGTTGAAGAAGGAAGACAACACAATACGATGGATGTGGATTATTTCGGCCCTAACCCGCAAATGCAATTCTGGTATTTCGGAGCATTAAAAGCAAGCTCGGAAATGGCGAAGGCTATGAACGATCTATCTTTTTCGGAAAAATGCGATCATATATTTGCGTTAGGATCTAAATGGGTTGATGAAAACTTATTTAACGGAGCTTATTACGAACATAAAATAACGGATCCGAATACCTATCAATTCCTGGATATGAAAAACCCGACAACTAAAATTCCTGATTTTCAGTTAGGAGCGGGTTGCCTGGTCGATCAATTGGTGGGGCAGTATATGGCTCATGTGTGCGGACTTGGCTATCTTGGTAATAAAGCACATATACAAACAGCTTTGAAAACAGTGATGAAGAATAATTTTATCGGCCGTTTCGATAATGTATTTAATAATATGCGTTCCTATGTAATGGATAAGGAATCAGGATTGATTATGGCGAGTTGGCCAAAGGGTCGATTAAGAGTTCCCTTTCCTTATTTTGCTGAGTCTATGTCGGGCTTTGAATATGCTGCCGCTATCGGTATGTTGTATGAAGGACAGATTGATGCAGGCTTAAAATGTATACAAAGTATACGGGATCGATTTGATGGACAAAAACGAAATCCATTCGACGAGCCCGAATGCGGGCATCACTATGCAAGAGCGATGGCGAGTTGGTCGGCCACACTTGCATTAACCGGTTTTCAGTATTCCGGTATAGATAAAACGATGCGTTTTGACGCAAAGCCGGGAAATTACTTTTGGTCGAATGGATATAGTTGGGGAACGATAGATCTAAAAAAGAAGAATGACCAGGCAATTGTTTTATTAAAAGTATTGTTTGGTGACATAGAACTTTCGTCACTAACGATCAAAGGTTACAAAACATTTGTGCCAAAATTATCAGCAATAATTAAATCAGGGGATAGCTTGTCCGTAACTCTTCAGAAATAATTGCATAAAGAAATTAGAATATCGCAGATTGTAAAAAAAAATCAAAGGGTTATTTATTGTCTGAAAATGAATAAGAACTTTCAATTGAAAATTAGTTTACAGCAAG
>JBJXDV010000439.1:0-5887 GCA_046153465.1 Chitinophagaceae bacterium | reverse complement strand
GATATCGGGATAATCAAGACCTGAGGTATGGGGTAACAAATCACGGAATGTAATATCACGTTTAGCCGGCACCGTTGTATACGTTGTATCTGCATCATTAAATTTATCTAAAACTGTCTGATTTTTAAATTCCGGTATAAACGCTGAAATTGGCTGGTCCAACAAAAGTTTACCCTGTTCATACAAGATCATAATACCCATGCTGGTAATTGCTTTTGTTTGCGACATGATACGGAAGATGGCATCATTCTTCATTGGCTTTTTAGTGGCTACATCGGCCAGTCCATATCCTTTATATTGAACAAGCTGATTATCCTTAATAACAATTGATACAGCACCTGTTAACCAATTTTTTTTGATATACTCATTTACCATATCATCAATTTTGGCTAACCTATCATAATCAACTGACGGATTTTTTACATTGGTTTGAATTACCTGGGTATGACTAAGTACAGGCAGCATAAGACTTATAAAAACAACAAAAAAGATTCGGGGGTTTATAAACTTGATCATAGTATGTTTTGGTTTTAGAAAAGAAAGATAATACAAAAATCACACAGTTGTTTTAGAAAACTGATTCCTAAATAACTATTACCAAGCGGTCGATTAACTAAAATGAAAGTAGTTTTTCTGCAAAAAAAAATAATAAGAGAATTAAAATCCTACCTGGTCGTTTTGTTGAGGACGTGAATATGGTTTAACGAAGTATTTTTAAGCGATCCTATATTTCAATCCCTAGCGGACAAGCATCAAGTTTCCTTTTAGAATGATTTCTTTTCCTTCATAAATAGCTTTAATCACATACACATATAGTCCGGCATCAGCTTTTCTACCTTTTATAGTTCCATCCCAACTTTTGGCACTATCAGTACTCCTAAAAATAATATTTCCCCATCGGTTATAAATAGACATCTCTTTCAATGTATGTATAATACCAATTGGAATCCTGAAAACTTCATTATGTCCATCACCATTTGGTGAAAAAGCGTTGGGTATTTGAATAAGCTTAGGAACAAGTACCGTTATTTTTCCTACAGAAGTACAGCCAGCAAGATTCTTTGCCTTTAACGTGAAGGTGGTTGCTGTAGACAGGGATTTTGTTGTAGCATTAAGGATGAAAGGATCTACTAATAAGGATGCAGGGCTCCAGGCAAATGAATCGATCGCTCCATTCACAAGGGGAATTAAATCGACCCCTGTAAGGCCATTAAAAAAAAGTGTATCTGGATTGAATTGGATATCAGGGGAGGCAAAAACAGTAATGCCATTATAGGTTGCTGTTCCGGCTGGTGTACTAATTGAAATAATACCTGACACATTTGAATTAACAACTACCAATATTTTATTTGCTGAAACCTCTTTGAAGTAACTAATTTTTTTATTAGCAATAAAAATGGATGTTATGCCTGATAAGTTATTACCGAACAGAGAAACTGTGTCACCTTCGCAAACTTTCGTTGGATTTACTGAAGTGATTTCAGGTTTAATACCAATAGGATTGTACTGCCACAACTCATTATTGATAATCACTCCATCTGTTCCTGAGCTGATATAACCTTTCCCATTAATCGAAAAACCGGTGGCGCCATAGCGGCCCGGCCCTGCAATAGAAGCCCTTTGTGTCCATGAATCAGAAATGGAGTTGTATTCCCAAAAATCGTTAGATGCTGTAATTCCATTGAACCCACTACCAATATACCCTTTTGTATCTATGCTAAACCCTACTGCCCATTCACGAACACCTCCAGGAAAATCAGATCTGGAATTCCATAGATCCATTGCCTGGTCATATTCCCAAAATTCATTGGTTTGATTACTATTGATAAAACCAGATCCGGTGTATCCTTTATTCCCAATACTAAAGCCAAAATTCCATGATCGGTATATTCCAGGGAAGTCGGGCTTTTTGTTCCAGGAATTGGTAGTGGGATCATACTCCCAAAAATCATTAAACCCTAAACTTATAATTCTCCCAGAACCTACATAGCCTTTATCACCAACAGCAAATCCAACTGCTTCACTTCTTGCCGCACCGGGGAAATTTGCTATTCGTTTCCAAGAATCATTTGCAGGGTCGTATTCCCAAAAATCATTTTTATAATTACCGTCATATCCAGTACCGGCATACCCCTTTCCACCTATACTGAAATAGGCTGCATTTCGTCTTTTAAAAGGAATATCAGCTTTTCTTATCCAACTGTTGTTAACAGGATCATATTCCCAGAAATCAGTTTGATACCTGATTGTAATTCCATCGGGATTGATCCCTGAACCAATATAAACCTTATTGCTGATGGTAAAACAGATTCCCCCATACCTTGCAGTAACCGGATCACCAGTGAGTTGATTTGCGCCAGTTGCATTTTTTTGAATCCATTGATCTGTTTGACCAAGTGAGATTCCCAAAAAACAAAACTGGGCAACCAGGAAAAAAAATATGCAGCGTTCCTTTTTCATTCACAATAAATCTTCGAAAATAAAATTAAACAATAATCCGTGCAACATAATTACGTTTAAAAATACCCAAACGTTGGCTTTATCATCAGTTAACTATTTAATAACTGAATCTTTATTTCAATATAATAAATAGGGGAAATAAACCAATTTAATGGATAAGATGATGGCAAAATGATGAAAAGTTACAAATACAATTTGGTTAACTTCCGTTTTACATTTGTTTAATCATTTTAACTGATAATGGGAATATCCAAAATATGGTTTGAAAACCCCTTTCTCACCAATTTAATTGAGGCTGTTTATTATACAATTCGTACTAAAAGATTATTTTTAACGATCAATTTTTCCGGTATGAGAAAATTTTTTTTAGTTATTCATTTTGCCTTTTTGTTTTCCTGGATTGGTACAAATTGCCAGGTACATGTGCTAACCCAGCATAATGACTTTGCAAGAACTGGTGCCAACTTAAATGAAACAATCTTAAACACCAGTAATGTAGTACCCTATTCATTTGGAAAGCTTTTTGAATACCCGGTAAATGGTCACGTATATGCACAACCGTTATATATAAATGCCCTGGAAATCCCCGGCAAAGGAACCCGAAATGTTATATTAATTGCTACGATGCATAATGATGTTTATGCTTTTGATGCGGACAATGCGGCTGAGGCTTCAAGTCCACTGTGGAAGGTAAACCTGGGGCCCTCGGTTCCTATGCCCGACCCTATTATTGGAAAAGCCTGCGGAGAATATAACGATATAAAGATAGAAATAGGGATTTTGAGTACACCTTTTATTGAGCTGTCTACCAAGACGATTTACCTGGTGGCTAAAACAAAAGAAAACGGGCAGTATATTGACCGCATTCATATGCTCGACCTTGTTACAGGTCTTGAAAAAATCGGTTCGCCCAAAATTATTCAGGGAAGTGCTATTGGATCAGGGGTTGGTGGAACGAATGGAAATATTCCATTCAATAGTGCTTACGAAAATCAGCGATCGGCATTGGCGGTATCAAAAGGGATACTTTATATCTGCTATGCGGGTTATTGTGATACACCTCCTTACCATGGTTGGATTTTCGGCTATGATGCAACAGATCTTTCACAAAAAATAGTTTTCAATACTACTCCTAATGGTGATGAAGGTGGTATCTGGATGTCGGGCCAGGGTCCGGCAATTGATACTACCGGCGACCTGTACGTGATAACGGGTAATGGTGCTTTCAATCCGGCTAGCAAAGATTACGGCGATTGCTTCCTGCGGCTAAGACCCAATGGAAATTCACTTCAGGTGATTGATTATTTTGCACCGTACAACCAGGCTTATCTGGACCAGGTTGATCTTGATCTTGGGAGCGATGGAGCCCTTTTAATTCCAGGTACGAATTTAGTTACCGGCAGCGGAAAAGAAGGAGTATTGTATTTGATTAACCGTGATAATATGGGGAAGTTTAACGCAGCAAAAGATACCAACCTCCAAAGTTTTAAAACCTTTAATGGTCATTTACATGGTTCTACTGTTTATTGGTCTGATGCTGTTGGAACAGGATTAACTTATTGGTGGTCTGAATACGATAAATTAAAAGCGTTTAGAATTATAAACGGGAGATTTAATATTATACCTGCTATGCTTGGCCCGCAGGCCCCCAACCAGGGAATGCCTGGTTCCATGCTTTCCATTTCTGCAAATGGAAATACCCCTGGATCGGCAATACTTTGGTCAACTATACCAACTACAGAAGATGCTAATCATGCAACTGTAGATGGAATGCTTCGTGCATTTGATGCCGCTGATATTAGCCGTGAATTATGGAACAGCGAACAGTTAACAAGCCGCGATCGTCTTGGAAAGTTTGCAAAATTTTGTTCTCCAACAATTGCTAACGGAAAAGTATATGCGTCTACTTTTTCAAATAAAGTAATGGTATATGGTGTTGCAGAGCCGGGTAAATTGAGGGAACCTGAAAACCCAACGAATACTATCAATGGATTAGATTACCAATATTACGAAGGTGAATGGAATTACTTGCCGGATTTTGGATTGATCTTTCCAGTAAAATCTGGATCTATTGATAACATTAGTTTCTCTCCTATTAAACAGCAAGATAATTTTGCATTAAAATTTACGGGGTTTTTGGACATACCAATCGACGGATACTATACCTTCTTTTTAAATTCGGATGATGGTAGTAAGTTATTTATTGGAGATTTAAATTTGATAAACAATGATGGTTTGCATGCAGCTTCGGAAAGCTCGGGAAGAATAGGCCTGAAAGCAGGAAAACATGCCATCACTATTAGTTTTTTTGAAAAGGGAGGAGAACAGGTTCTAAATTTTATCTATGAAGGTCCAGGTGTTGGTAAACAACCTGTTCCTGCAGCAAAATTATACAGGATTAAGATTGCTCCCTATGAAATAAAATTATATCCTACCATTACCAGGGAACAATTAAATCTTTTTTCCGGAAGTTCCATCACACCTGGTACAGAATTGGCAGTTTATAACGCACTGGGACAACTGGTAATTAAGTCCAGGATAACAGGAAGGGTTTCAGAAATTAATACATCCAGGCTGCAATCGGGCGTATATTTTCTCCATGTGCGTATTAATGGAAAAAAAATTGTTCAACGATTCATAAAAACATAAAATGATCACCTGTTTTTTATTTAGGGAAATTATTATTATTATTTCTAGATAAAAGAGAATAATTCCGTTACGCAAAATGTGTTGCGAATCGTATCAATAAAATTTAAGGCAATCGAAAATAGTTTACTCAGAAAAACCAATTAAGTTTTTTTGCACTACTCTTCTGTTTCCCAAAATTGAACCCGCAAATTAATATCCTTTTATTAGTAGAGTTTTCAAATGAGTTCGATCAATCTTCATTTACTACACTATCTTGAGTAAATTTTTAGACTGATTATGCAATTATCAAAAGCCACTAAAATTCTTTTAATTGGAGCAAATCTCTGGTATTTTGGGGAAGGGATGTTAGGGCCCCTATTTGCTGTATTTGCAGAAAGAGTAGGTGGAGATATTCTTGATATTACCTGGGCATGGGCAATCTATCTTGTGATGACGGGTATCTGTTATATTATTGTAGGCAAACTTATTAACGGAAAAACATATAAAGAAAAAGTGATGGTTTTCGGTTATGCGCTTAATGCAGTACTGACTTTTGGATACCTTTTTGTTTCTTCCCCCTGGCATTTATTTTTTGTACAAGCCGGATTAGGTATTGCAGAAGCAATTGTTACCCCTGCCTGGGATGCACTTTATGCAAGAAACATGAACGCATTGCATGATACTTTTGCCTGGGGATTGGCTACCGGCCAATCACAAATAGTTACTGGCATCGCTATTGTCTGCGGAGGGCTTATTATCCATTTTATTTCTTTTAATGCGTTGTTTATTACAATGGGGG
>JBJXDV010000438.1:0-3982 GCA_046153465.1 Chitinophagaceae bacterium | reverse complement strand
GATCTCAAAAAAGAAAATGATTTTTAACCCTGAAGAGTCGATCGATTTTCATGGATTTACCGGGCCATTTGTTCAGTTTAGCTATGCCAGGGCAAGATCGATCCTGCGAAAAGAATTACCTATTAATCAATCCTGCAAAGAACCCTTACAAATTCTTGAAAAAAAATTGATCATTGAATTAGAAAAATACGAAACGATAATTACACAGGCTTCTGAAGAAATGAATCCTTCGGTGATTGCCAATTATGTGTTTAAAGTAGCACAAACATTTAATTCATTTGTTACCGAATTACGAGTTCTTACTGCGGAAACAGCGGATAAAAAAGAACTGCGTCTTCAACTTTGTGTATTGACTGCCCATGTGATACAATCCGCCATGTCTTTATTGGGCATAGAGGTTCCGGAAAGAATGTAATACAAAATTATAAATTTGTGTTTGTTTTCTTAACACAGAGTTGTTTACACAAAGATTTCTTAGTGAACTTTGTGATGTATTTTCTTTAAGGTCTTTGTGTTTGTTTTCTTAACACAGAGTTATTTACACAAAGATTTCTTAGTGAACTTTGTGATGTATTTTCTTTAAGGTCTTTGTGTTTGTTATCTTAATATAGAGTTGTTTACACAAAGAACTCAAAGAATTAGCTATACTTCTCTGCGCCTCCGGGCCTCTGCGGTTAAATTTTTTTTTCAACGAAGATGCTAAGCCCACAAAGTGTTTCACTCAAAGGGAATTTATTATGTTTGTGAGAAGGTCACTTTATTGAAACTGGGTACTACCGAAAGTCCAGGATCTCCCGTGCAGTCTTATTCATGATAGCAACACGGGAAAGTGAAAATGTTCCGGTACGAACCGTATGTTTGCAATACAATTATTAATTATGAAAAAAATATTCGTTTTATTACTATCTATTGCAGGCTTGGTTGGTGTTGCAAACGCTCAAACAGCCGATGAAATTATCAACAAACACCTGGAAGCACGGGGTGGTATTGAAAAAATAAAGTCGCTTCAAACAATGATTTTGGAAGGAAGCATGAATCAAGGTGGCACAGATATTCAAATGAAATTTTATTATGCTCAAAACAAAGGAACAAAAGTTGAATTTTCAGTAATGGGTCAAACAGGGTACAATATTGTCACTCCTTCAGAAGGTTGGGCCTTTAATCCTTTCGCCGGAAACACTTCAGCAGAACCGTTGCCCGAAGCTGCCTTAAAAGAAGCACAACTTCAATTGGATCTGCAAGGACCTTTAGTGGATTATAAGAGCAAAGGAAATACAATCGAATTTCTTGGAAAAGAAAGTGTTCAGGGTGAAGAATTTTTAAAATTAAAACTAACACGTTCTGGAGGAAAAGCTACCACCTATTACTTCAATAAAAATTATTTAATTTCAAAATCTGTAACGATAGTAACTACCGATGGAATCGAAAAGGAAGTTACTACTGAGTATTCCGACTATCGCAAAACTCCTGAAGGTTTTATGGTTGCCTTTAAACGTAACAATGGCACAGCAGATATTACCTTCGAAAAAGCAACCATTAATTCCATCATAGATGATAGTGTTTTTAAACCTTCGAATTAAAAATATTCCTTGAGAGCTAAGTATATCAGGTGTTCAATCTTTAAGAATATCTTTAAAAAGAAATTCCTTCATCTGTCTGGAAAATTCAATAGAATTCAAAACTATTACAAGTCATTTTAGATGATTAAACAGGCCAAGTTCCATTTGTTTAGCGATTAGTAGGGATTGAACAGTGCTTCTTTTCTAATTTATAGAATGCAGAATGAGATCGTAATTCCAACATTAAATTATTGAATAAAAAAACCGTCCTGTATTTACAAGACGGTTTTTTATCGAACTATATTTTATTAATCGGATTGTTAGCAGATTAATAATCCATTCCACCCATACCCGGAGCACCATGAGCATGAGGAGCTTCTTCTTTCTTAGGTCTGTCGGCAATCACACATTCAGTGGTTAGCAACATTCCGGCAATCGAAGCGGCATTCTCTAGGGCGATACGAGTAACCTTGGTAGGATCAATTACACCAGCCTTCAGTAAGTTTTCATATTCTTCTGTACGGGCATTAAATCCATAATCACCTTTACCTTCTTTTACTTTTTGTACAACAATAGAACCTTCTATTCCTGCATTCTCAACAATTTGGCGAAGTGGTTCTTCCAAAGCCCTGCGAACAATAGTCATACCTGTTTGCTCATCTTCCAACTGACCTTTCACTTTTGCATTTAAACTTTCAATAGCACGTATATACGCAACACCACCACCCGGAACAATTCCTTCTTCAACAGCCGCTCTTGTAGCATGTAATGCATCATCCACACGGTCCTTCTTTTCTTTCATTTCCATTTCAGTAGCAGCTCCAATATACAATACGGCAACACCACCACTCAATTTAGCCAAACGCTCCTGTAATTTTTCTTTATCATAATCAGAAGTGGTTACTTCCATTTGAGCCTTAATCTGATTTACACGTGCAACAATATCTTTCTTATCTCCTTTACCGCCAACCACTGTAGTATTGTCTTTATCAATTGTAACCGATGCAGCTGTTCCCAAATAAGTAAGATCAGCATTCTCTAATTTATATCCCTGCTCTTCGCTGATTACAATACCTTTTGTAAGAATAGCAATATCCTGCAACATTTCTTTACGACGATCACCAAAGCCTGGTGCTTTCACAGCAGCTACTTTTAATGTACCACGTAATTTATTCACTACAAGTGTAGCCAATGCTTCGCCTTCAAGATCTTCTGCAATAATCAATAATGGACGACCACCCTGAGCAACTTTCTCAAGAATATGAAGAATATCCTTCATTGCACTTATTTTCTTATCATAAATAAGTATATATGGATTTTGTAATTCTACTTCCATTTTTTCGCTATTGGTAACGAAATAAGGAGAAATATATCCGCGATCGAATTGCATACCTTCAACTACATCTACTGTAGTATCGGTTCCTTTAGCTTCTTCAACGGTAATAACACCCTCTTTACCAACTTTAGCAAATGCTTCAGCAATAAGCTTTCCGATTGTTTCATCATTATTTGCTGATATAGTAGCTACCTGCTGAATTTTTTTACTATCGCTTCCAACGGTTTGACTTTGCGCTTTAAGATTTTCAACTACAAGTCTTACGGCCTTATCAATGCCACGTTTAAGATCCATTGGATTAGCACCGGCAGCAACAAGCTTTAAACCTTCATTAATGATTGATTGAGCTAATACTGTTGCTGTGGTAGTACCATCACCCGCAATATCCGCCGTTTTGGATGCAACTTCTTTAACCATTTGCGCACCCATATTTTCAATAGGATCTTCCAATTCTATTTCTTTTGCTACAGTTACTCCGTCTTTAGTAACAGAAGGAGCACCAAATTTTTTCTCAAGTACCACATTGCGACCCTTTGGCCCAAGTGTTACCTTTACAGCGTTAGCCAAAATATCTACTCCCCGTTTCATTCTATTGCGGGCTTCAATATCAAAGAATAATTGTTTTGCCATTTTATTAAAGTTTGAAATTTTTAAAAATTCGTAAGCTGTGATTTAGAAGAATCGAACACTGAGAATCAATTAATAAATCGAATCACTCAATGAAAATAAATTTAGCTACACAATGGCAAGGATATCGCTCTCTCTCATGATAAGCAGGTCATCTCCTTCAATTTGAATTTCTGTACCTGAATACTTACCATATAATACGGTATCACCAACCTTTACAGTAACCGGTTCATCTTTTTTGCCTGGTCCTGCTGCAACAACAATCCCACGCTGAGGTTTTTCTTTGGCCGTATCTGGAATAATAATTCCACCAGCCGTTTTTTCTTCAGCCTTTGCGGGCTTAACTATTACCCGATCGTGTAGTGGGGTAACACCTAATTTGTTTTTAGCCATTTTTATAAGTTTTGATTTTTAATGAAATTTAACCAATGCCCAATTAGTCGGGCAGCAAATGTAATCG
>JBJXDV010000437.1:0-10646 GCA_046153465.1 Chitinophagaceae bacterium | reverse complement strand
GCTATGGAAAAACGTTTAACAAGATGGATAACCGAAATCACGGAGACAAAGACTTAAAAGACTGTATATGGGGTAAAAAACATCTGGCCTCCTTACCCTATATTGATAGTTCGAAAATTGGTATCATGGGCGGATCTTATGGCGGGTATATGACGTTGGCTGCCTTATCATTTCACCCGGATGAATTTAAAGTAGGTGTTGATTTATTTGGTGTAGCAAACTGGCTTCGTACCTTAAAAGAAATACCTCCTTATTGGGAATCATTTAAAAACGCCTTGTATGAAGAAATTGGTGACCCGAATACAGCAGATACAGTTCGGCTAAAACAATTCTCTCCCTTATTGCATGCATCCAATATTACAAAACCCCTGATGGTATTGCAAGGAGCAAACGATCCCCGGGTTCTTCAAAAAGAAAGTGATGAAGTGGTTGCTTCCGTTAAAAAGAATGGTGTACCCGTGGAGTATACTGTGTTTCCGGATGAAGGACATGGATTTATAAAAAAAGAAAATGAGATAAAAGGGTACGGGCAAATTCTCCAATTTTTAGACAAGCATTTAAAAGGAGAGAAAAAAACAGATAAACTCAATTAACGCGGTATAAAATTTTTTTCTGGCTGTCCGATTGTATATATCCCGTTCGTCTGCCAATCAAACAATCTATTAATAACTTTTAAATCGTTTTAGTATGGAAAAGTTTATGCTAATTTTTCATGGTGGACAAAATGGGGATGCCAGCCCCGAACAAATGCAAACAGGTATGGCGAAATGGATGGCCTGGATTGATAAACTGGCAAAAGCAAATCAATATGTAAGTGGTGAACCACTTTTGCCCGGAGGAAAAACAATTAGTGGTTCGGGCGGTAAATCTGTAACAGATGGCCCTTTTACAGAAGGAAAAGAAATAGTTGGTGGATATTTTATTATTAATGCTGCTGATTACAACGAGGCCATTACACTTTGTAAGGACTATCCTGATTTTGAAACAGGGGGTAAAATTCAAATAAGGCAAGTCATGAAAATGCAGATGTAACAAATTCAGAACCCACAAAGAGATTTGAAAATTACATTTGTAGTTCAGATGGCTTTGTGGGAATTTTTTTAATATGCAGCCAATTCAACCTAAATCTTCTGACAATGTTCATAAACTGATCGATCATCTTTTCCGACACGAATCGGGCAAGATGATTTCCGTTTTATGCCGGCTGCTTGGATTTAAGAATTTAGAAACGGCCCACGATATAGTTCAGGATACTTTATTAATGGCCATGCAACATTGGAGTTATGGCAAAGTTCCGGAAAATCCATCTGCCTGGTTATACCGCGTTGCTAAAAATAAGGCCATTGATTTTTTAAGAAGAGAAAAAAAACTCCGGCAAATTCTTCCGGAATATGCTTACTTACTGGAATCTGAATACCGCTTATCTTCTACGATTAACAGTTTGTTTGTTGAAAATGAAATAAAAGACAGTCAATTAAGAATGATGTTTGCCTGCTGTCATCCATCAATAGCCGAAGAATCGCAAATTGCGATCGTTCTAAAAACGCTGTGTGGATTGAGTACGCTTGAAATTTCAAAAGCTTTTTTAAGTGCAGAAGAAAAAATCAGTAAAAGAATTTACAGAGCAAAAGAAAAAATTAAAGTTGAAAAAATTGAATTGGAATTACCTGAAGAACACCAATTGCCCGATAGACTGGATGCAATTTTAAAATCACTTTACCTATTGTTTAATGAAGGTTATAACTCCACACACCCCGATCGTTTGATCCGTAAGGACTTTTGTGAAGAAGCCATACGACTTTGCTTTATACTTACCGAAAATAAGTTAACTGCATTTCCGCGAACCTATGCACTGCTGGCATTAATGCACTTTCAGGGTTCCAGATTGAATGCCAGAATTGATGATAGAGGAAATATCATCGTATTGAAATATCAGGATCGAACAAAATGGAATCATTCACTCATTGAAAAAGGATTTGATTTACTCGAAAAGGCTGCCGAGCCATTTGAAACCAGCACTTATCATTTTGAAGCAGGTATCGCTTCCATCCATGCGTCTGCTACTTCGATTGAACAAACCGATTGGAAGAGTATTTATCATTTATATGAATTGCTTTATCAATATCAACCAAGCCCGGTAATTGCATTACATAAAGCCATTGCATCGAGATATGCAATCGGCAAACAATATGCATTAAATGAATTAAAAGAATTAAAAGGGCTTGAAAAACATCATTTGTATTATGCCTCGCTGGGAGAAATAAGCTACGATCTGAATCTAATACCGGATGCAAAAAAATATTTCGAAGCAGCCCTTCGACATACGAATTCCCGAACAGAGCAACAATTTCTTAGAGATAAGATTGCCCGGTGCAATTAAATGAATCCTTTCCTCAACAATATCATCTTCCTTATTTTTGTTCAATGCAATTGGTTGAAGTAGTAAATGCTAAATTAGCAAGAGCCTTTATCAAGGTTAATGTTGAAATAAATAAAACGAATCCGGCGTATATCCGTCCACTCGATAAGGATATCAACGAAGTATTTGATTCAAAAAAAAATAAAACCTTCCAATTCGGCGAAGCTACCCGTTGGATACTGCGCAACGATGACGGCGAATTGATTGGCCGAATTGCTGTTTTTACCAATAATAAATACAAAAACAAAGGAGATGATGTTGCTGTAGGCGGGATCGGCTTTTTTGATTGTATAAATAATGTACCGGCCGCAGAAATGTTATTTGATGTTGCGAAACATTGGCTAATACAACGAGGTGTAGAAGCGATGGATGGCCCAATTAATTTTGGAGAACGCGACCGGTGGTGGGGATTATTGGTAGAAGGATTTCAATCTCCTCTGTACTGTATGAATTACAATCCTCCTTATTATAAATATTTTTTCGAAAATTATGGGTTTCGATGTTTTTACAATCAATATTGCCACGAGGTGGATCCAAGAAAAGAATTTAGTGAAAAAATAAAGAAGCATCATAGCATCGTGGCAGGGAATCCCTCTTTTAAGGCAATAAGTTTAGAAGGAAAAGATCCAGGCACTTTTGCGGAAGATTTTTCGATTGTTTATAATAAGGCATGGGCTGGCCATGAAGGAGAAAAAGAAATTACCAAAGAACAGGCGCTGCAATTATTCAATAAAATGCGGCCTGTCATTGATAAGAAACTATTGTGGTTTGTTTATGATAGAAATAATCCCATAGCCATTTTTTTTAATCTGCCCGATCTTAATCAGTGGTTTAAAGAATTGGATGGGTCATTATCCATTTGGAACCAGTTAAAATTTTTGTGGATAAAAAGAATACATCCGCCAACTAAAATTACCGGGTTAGTATTTGGTATTGTTCCCGAGTTTCAGCAAAAGGGAATCGATGCATTTCTTATCGTAGAAGCGGGCAAAGTTTTCAAAACACTTTCGTATACCCGTTTTGAAGCGCAATGGATTGGCGATTTTAATCCGAAAATGATGAAGCTGGCAGAAAGTTTTGGCGAAACCTTTCTCACAAGAAAGCTAATTACTTACCGGTATCTCTTTGATAGAACGAAAGATTTTAGAAGGCATCCGATATTATAGATTTTACTATTTTTTCTGGTATGCGAACTTTCTCCTTGCTAATAGTATTCCATTATATAGAAAAAGAGTTTCAATTAAATTCTTGTTTGCATCAACAGTATTCTGAAGCGTATATTTAATTTCAGTTTGATTTACGAGAACACCCCCCTGAAATTGTTGCTCTTTCACATTAAATTCCTGCAAAGGTGTACCAACATAATAATTATCATAAAACAAATTAAAATTGTAGTACTTATCCTGCATATACCACCAGAAATTTTTCCCTTTACAATTTTTTACAAATCCATCCAATACCTTATTCACAGTTACATCCTGCACATAATCTGTTACAACAACATAGCCATCTCCGAAAGCATTGAATGAACTATCTACTATTTTTTGCATTTGTCCATTCGACGAGTATGAATAATGAATAACATTTCCATCGTAGATTGACCAGGGAAGAAATTCAATTTTTTGTACAAGACCTAAAGCGTCTATATCAGCCTGGTAATAATTAGCAATGGAATAATCCAAGTAAGCAGTATCTATCACTTTCACGCGCTGTCCTCCACCAGCAAGTGGCTGGTATTGAAAAAAAGCAGTATAATTTTTTGGCGTTCCATTATTTCTTGTATAGTTAAATTGAGTAGCCTGCCCTGATGCATTGCGGGTAAAACGATTGGTCCAGGCTATTGAAGTAAGGCCCGCACTGTATTCCTCTTCCTCCATCCAATCTCCGTTGGCATTGTACCGAAATGTATTTCTGCTGCTATCAAGATCATTAAGCTGAGTATCCCAGAAAACCGATTTAAAGGATAAGGTTCTTGCAATGGAATCATAGGTAAAGTCGACCCGGGAACTATCGGCAAACACTCCGGGTGCATCATAAGAATATTCCCAAATTGTTTTTAAACGGAACTGACCAGCAGTATCAACTGATGGGGGATCATCAGGAGAAGGGTTCGTAAGTTCTTTCTGACAGGAGGAATAAAATAAGCAGGCAATTAGTCCAAAAATGGGTGGGATTTTTCTCATAACATTTAGTTTAATAATGTCAGTAACGTAAATATAGAAAATATTATTAAGATCATACCTTTGACAGGTATGGATAAATTCATTGTATCGGCCCGTAAATACAGGCCACAACTATTTGATACCGTAGTTGGCCAATTACATATTACTACTACATTAAAAAATGCCATTAAGCATCAGCAATTGGCGCATGCTTTTTTATTTTGCGGACCCCGGGGTGTGGGTAAAACAACCTGTGCCCGCATTCTTGCAAAAACAATCAATTGCGAAAACCAAACTAAAGAAGGAGAAGCCTGCAATACCTGTGCATCCTGTGTTTCGTTTAATGACGGAGCCTCTCTTAATATTCATGAATTGGATGCTGCAAGCAATAACTCAGTGGATGATATTCGAACATTAGTGGACCAGGTTCGTTTTGCGCCGCAGGCTGGTAAGTATAAAGTATATATTATTGATGAGGTACACATGCTTAGTTCATCTGCTTTCAATGCTTTCTTAAAAACACTGGAAGAACCTCCCTCCTATGCTATTTTTATTTTAGCAACCACAGAAAAGCATAAGATCATTCCAACCATCTTAAGTCGCTGCCAGATATTCGATTTCAAACGGATTACTGTTAATGATACAGTAGAACATCTTGAAGGTATATGTACCAAGGAACATATAAAAGCAGATAAAGCATCGTTGCAGGTAATTGCTCAAAAAAGCGAAGGGTGTTTACGAGATGCACTTAGTATAATGGATAAAATAGTAAGTTTTACCAATGGTGAAATAAACTATGCCACTACGTTAGAACACTTAAATATACTTGATGCAGATTATTATTTTAAGCTGCTCGACAATATGCAGCAACAGAATTTAGGTGGCGCTATGTTGCTTTATGACGATATCAACCGAAAAGGTTTTGAAGGCGATATGGTTTTAAATGGCTTTGCAGAATTTATACGCAACCTGCTTGTTTGTAAAGATGAAAAGGTGGCTGTTTTGCTGGAAGCCGTAGAAAGTTTTCGCGAAAAATATATCAGCACTTCAAAAAAAACAAATACCGCCTGGCTTATCAGCGCTCTTAATATATTAAATGAAACGGAAATTAATTATAAAGCAGCACGCAATAAACGATTGCATGTTGAATTAGCGATTATTAAACTTACTTATTTGCAACAGGCGATAGAATTATCTGCCGATACAGAAGGCCTCACTAAAAAAAAACTGCTAGCTACGGAGGCTAAACCCGTTGCTTTTAAAAAAATTGTTCCTATTTCTTTTCAAGAAAAAGAAGTTCCATCGATTGCACCAATCAACGAAACAAAAAAAGCCTCAGCTAAACTAATTATTGAAACACCGCGTAATTCTGTAGAAAAAATATCAACACCTTCTTTACCCGAAAAACCAATCGCAGAGCAGCAACCTTCTACAACCGTTTCTGCAAAAATATCGAAGCTTCAAAATATCCGCCAACAATTTACTGGGAATCAAAAAAGCAGTATAGAAATAATTATTCCCCTCACTGATGAAAATTTAAGGATACACTGGAATAATTATACGCAGCAGTTAAGAGATCGGAAAAACCCGGCTGTACAAAGTTTTGATATTGCAAGGTTAACTATTACCAGCGATTCGTCGTTTGAAGTAACATGCCAAAATAATCTCGAGCAAAAATTTATTGACCAGGAACGAATTCAATTAAGTGAATACCTGCAACAATCGTTTAATAACAAATTGTTACAATACGGAATTGTTATTGATCAATCCTCAACTATTCCGGAACCCACAGAAAAAACCTTAAATACAAAAGAACAATTTCTGAAAATGGCAGAACAATATCCATTGGTAAAAGAATTGAAAGACAGGTTGCGGTTAGAATTGGATTATTGATTTGACAGATAAATCAATTGTTTTTCAAGGATTGCTTTAAATTGTATAAATAAATAATCGCTGATGGCTATCCAACTTTCCTGAACAAGTTGATTTAATTCTGCCAATTCATTTTCAAAAAAACTTGTTCCTGAAAAATAAGCGTAGTTGGCATGTATAAATTTGTCGACTCTTTCCTTTAGAAAATCCTTATGTACAAATGCGCCGGCTTCCTGCCATTCTCTTAAATATTTTTTGAACATAAATTCATGTGATTGCTTCAAGGTAGCAATCTGTGCGTTAATTGTTTCTATCGGCTGTGTTTCGCCAGCATAAATAGGCTGTAATGCCACCAACATCTTATTAACCTGTTCAAGAAATAAATCTGAATTTCTACGCAATGTAAAATAAGAATGATACGCTTGCTTTAATTCTAACGATTTTTCAGAAGAATGATCAGCAGCAGCCCTGTAGAAAAACAGGAAGGCATTTTTATCTGCCTCGTCCAATAGATTCTTTAGTTCAGCTAATTCTTTCTCTAGTTTAGCACAGATATCATCTGCCTGTCCACGCTCGTATTTCTCCCCATCAAAATCAAAGGTCTTTATTACCAGTTGCCCTGCTGCAAGCGATTTTAAAACTTCAATATCATTCTCCAACGCTCTAATTTTTTTAGGAAGGGCTACATGGCTGGAATTAAAAATTGATTCAAAGGAAAGTGGCAGACTCAATTTATGCTCCGCTATTATAACGTTTATATCTAACAACCTACTATTGCGTGCATCATAATACCCCCGGTAAGCAGCAGGAAAAGTAAAGTGCTCTTCGTCTTTTAAATAAATTGATTTGAATTCTTTGTTATCAACAGCAATAATTTCATCTTTAATTTCTATATGCTGATAAATTTTTTTTGTTAGTTGCTCCTGTAGCTTTTCATGTTGGGAGAATAAAACCCATGCTGATTCCTGATTGGCTTCTGAATTTACTCCCAATTCATTCAGTCGAACTTCCCTTTCCTCCGTAGTTGGATGTGACGCCCATTGATTTTTAAAGTTGATCCGACTCAGGTTATTACTATTTAAGAAAGCACGGCTAACCACTGGCAAATCATTTTGAATAGAAAGTCCAAAACTTTCAGCCAGTTGATGAAGAACAATCCGATGATTCGCATAAACATTTTGGGCAACTTTTTTTTCTTTAAGCAATTCATCATATTTTCGCAATACCAAATTATATCCTGAATCAGCCAATTCGATTCGTTGCAACGCAGAAATACAATTATTGCCTCCGCTTACACTGGCAGCAACTGCATCCGCATGAAATTCCATTTCTCTTGATAAACCCATATAACTTTTATTGATGAACCCATACATTTTTTGCAATACCCATTGAATGCCCTGTATGATTTTAACAGTGATAGAAGCAAAAAAAGCAAACGTGCTGCTTACCCTTGCCCATGAGCTCAAAAAAGATCCGTAGCTATTGTTTTCATAAAGCATATTGTAAATAATTCGGTTTACCTGGTAAACAAAACTTCCGAGTTTCATACTGCTTTGAGAGAAATGCCCAAACTCATGTGCCATTACTGCTTTGAATTCGCTAAGATTAACGGCATTTACAAGACCTAATCCAATTTGTAAATTTTTTTTTATTGGAAAAAACATACTCCAAAAACTTGAATCATAAAAAACACAGGCATTAACTTCTGGTGATAAATAAATTTTTTTAGGGAAATGGGTTTGAGTGTCTTTAGTTAATTGCTTTATAAAAGCAAACAATAAGGGTTGCTCCTGTTCTTTAATTTCAATACTCCCCGACCTGTCAAACTTTGAAACCGCGAATAAAAATTTTATAAGAAATATCAATACCATTATTCCAACACCAATTAACCCAATTCCGGCAAGCAATACCCATAGATTGTGAATAACTGAAACTATAAAAATCCCCCCTGCAACACAGGCAACAGCCAATCCAACTGCTAATGCAAAAAGAAGAATATACACAATAAAAAAAAGAAGAATAGCTCCCATCACGTTTGAAACTTCTTTTTTAAAAGAGGCTGAAGATTCAGTTACCGAACGGGGTACGCGTGAAGGAGTTGGAGGGTATAATAATGAATTTTTATCCATTTAATCAGAGAATATAAATCATGAGGCCTCAAAATATAAAATATTTGCTGAAAAAAGCTTTTAGCTCATTAAAGCTTGATCGATTGTTGGATGCTAATTTCCGGCAACTCTAATTTTCTAAAAGAAATTCAGTAAAATAAGGAGAAAGCAGCCTTACGAACTGCATCCAGTATTCATCATTTTGCCTTAATTTCGAACTCTTAAGTAGAAGCAATTATTCATCTTAAATATTGGATAGCTATATGGCTGAAGAGATATTAATGCCACGATTAAGTGATACGATGACCGAAGGCGTTATTGCTGCCTGGCATAAAAATGTAGGCGATACTGTTAAAAAGGGGGATCTGTTGGCAGAAGTAGAAACAGATAAAGCCACCATGGAACCGGAAAGTTATAAAGACGGTGTGCTGTTGCATATTGGAACGGGTAATGGTGGAAAACTTCAGGTTAATGATTTAATGGCTATTATTGGAAATGCCGGGGAAGATATTAGCGGGTTACTAAAAGGCAAAAAGAAAGAAGCGGTAAAGAGTCAGGAGCCGGGAGTAGAAAAAAGTCGGGAGCCGGAAGCCGGGAGCGGGGATCCTAAAAAAGGCACAACTACAAAACCTGCTGCCAACCCAACTATTGATATTTCTACAATACAAGAAGTAATTTTAATGCCTCGGTTAAGTGATACAATGACAGAAGGGGTAATTGCTGCCTGGCATAAAAATGTGGGTGACCAAGTAAAGAAGGGCGATTTGTTAGCAGATATTGAAACAGATAAAGCCACTATGGAACTGGAAAGCTATAAGGATGGAAAACTTCTTTATGCAGGAGCTCAAAAAGGAGATAAAGTACCCGTAAACAGTTTGCTTTGCATAATTGGTGAAGAAGGAAAAGTAGATGTAAATGCAATTGTTGCTGCCGCTAAATCGGGAACAGGTAGTGGTATGAGTAAAGAGGCGGGAGGCGGAAGTGCTATGAGTCAGGAGTCAGGAGCCGGAAGTAGTATGAGTCAGGAGTCGGGAGCCGGGAGTCAGGAGTTAATAGTAAATTCATTACAGTCTACTGCAAATTCTACTTCAGTAAATACTGGTACCAATGGCAGAGTAAAAGCTTCTCCTCTTGCAAAAAAATTAGCCGCTGAAAAAGGAATTGAACTAACTACCATTCATGGAACGGGTGATGGGGGAAGAATCATAAAATCAGATATTGATAATTATAAATCTTCTGCATCAGTAACCTCTGGTGGCGGAGGAGGTGAAGCTCCAAGAGGTATAGTGATGTCATCTTTAGGTAAGGAAAGTTTTGAAGAAGTTCCGGTTTCACAAATGCGCAAAGTAATTGCCAGGTGATTGGCAGAAAGTAAATTCAGTGCTCCGCATTTCTATCTTACAATGGCCATCAATATGGATAAGGCTGTAGAAAGCAGGGCTAAAATAAATGAAGTTAGCCCGGTAAAAATTTCTTTCAATGATATGGTGTTGAAAGCATGTGCCCTTGCATTGAAGCAGCATCCTAAAGTAAACAGCAGTTGGTTGGGCGATAAAATTCGATACAATCATCATGTGAGTATTGGTGTAGCGGTAGCGGTGGAAGAAGGGTTGCTTGTACCGGTCATTCGTTTTGCAGATACTAAATCTTTTTCCCAAATAGCAGAGGAAGTAAAAACATTGGCAAAAAAAGCAAAGGATAAAAAATTACAACCAGCCGAATGGGAAGGCAACACCTTTACCATTTCCAACCTTGGAATGTTTGGCATTGAAGAATTCACCGCTATTATCAATCCACCGGATGCATGTATATTGGCCGTAGGTGCAATAAATCAAATTCCCATTGTAAAGGAAGGTCAAATAGTAATTGGAAATATTATGAAAGTAACCCTAAGTTGCGATCATCGCGTAGTTGATGGGGCTTCAGGTTCAGCTTTCTTACAAACATTACAAGGATTGTTGGAAGAACCGTTGAGGATGTTGGTTTAATAAAGTTTATAGTTTGTTGTTTATGGTTTGAAGTTATGGTCTCAGTATAGTATTTGATCCTGCTTTATTACAGGCGGGATTTTTATTATATAATAAA
>JBJXDV010000436.1:0-3344 GCA_046153465.1 Chitinophagaceae bacterium | reverse complement strand
GGGCCCGAAGCAAATGCTGACGCTCCAGCAGCACCAAGTGCACCTTTTGTTGAAGGTTCTCCAGTTATAGCAAGCGCACCTTTATCAACACCCAGTGAAAATAATAATCCGCCTGCTTCCAGTATTGAGGAAGTAGATAAATGGTAGAATAGTTATAGATGATTTTATAAAAGCCCCTTGTAAAAGGGGTTTTTTTATTTCATTATTATGGATCAGTTTTGGAAGTTTAGTTTCAATCCTATTTCCTAACTTTAGGAATCTTATTATAAATTCATTATAATATTAAACTAATTGCTATGAAGAAAAAACTACTCTTAGGATTATTTACTCCTGTCATTATTTTTATTATTCTCTTGCACTTGTTTAAAACAAATTCGACTACGACTAATACTGATCAATTAGTTGTAAGAGACCGTGAAGAAACAGAAGCAGCTACAGACGCAGCCGGGGCCGCACAGTTTGAACTACGAATGACAAGAGATCCAAAAACAGGAAAAATACCTGAAGGCGTACGGGAGGCTGCTTTATTGGAAGCAGAACGAAATTACCAACAGCAGCTAATAACACAGAATTCTGTTCTTGTAAATACCTATAATTTTCAAGGGCCAAATAATCTTGGGGGAAGGAACCGAAGCGTCGTTTACGATGTTCGGTATAATGGGGGTTCGAATCAAACCATTATAAGCGGAGGGGTGAGTGGAGGTATCTATAAATCTACAGATGATGGTGCAACCTGGGTTCGTAAAAGCCCAACCAGCAGTATTTATAGTGTAACAAGCATTGCACAAGATCCGCGACCAGGTAACCAAGATACTTGGTACTACGCAACGGGCGAAGCTATAGGAAATAGTACGAGTGCAACCGGTGCATTTTATTTGGGTGATGGAATTTATAAATCCATAGATAACGGCGAAAGCTGGACTAAGTTAACTGCTTCTAATACGGGGTTATTGGAAACATTTGACCGAAGGCAAGATCTTATTACAAAAGTTGTAGTTAACCCAGTAAATGGCGATGTTTTTATGGCTGCGCTGGATGGAATCTATCGTTCAACAAATGGTGGTACTACCTGGGGGATTGTGTTGTTTTCTAATGCTGGTTCTATAGGATCAGCAATGGGTACAGACCTAGTTGTAACATCTGCTGGTCGTTTTTATTCAGCGTTCCCGGGCGCAAACAATGCTGTTCCTTTGAATGCTCCAGGAATATGGACCTCCACAACTGGTGCATCGGGTTCCTGGGGAAAAATTGCCGGAGATAGTTCTTTAACTAACCCAGTTGGCTGGAATACCAATGGCAATTATGGAAGAATTGTTCTTGCGGTACCGCCATCTGCTGAAGATTCATTGTATGCGATTTATTATAATAATATTAATAATGCTTCCTGCCCCGCTTCCGTTGTTGAAGCAGAATTATTCCGGTGGAGGCAATCCACATCAACCTGGACGAATTTGAGTGCCAATCTTCCAAACGAAGCAGGATGTTCCGTTGGAAATGACCCATTCTCTGTGCAGGGTGGGTACGACTTGGTAATGGTTGGTAAACCGGGTACACCCAATACTATTTTTATAGGAGGAACGAATATCTATCGATCTACGGATGGATTTACTTCAACTGGTAATACGACTCGCATTGGGGGATATGCGAATACTGCTGGATTTAGTTTATATACGAACTCACATCCTGATATTCATGCAATAGCCTTTAGACCAGGATCCCCTAATATTATGTTATGTGGTAACGATGGGGGCATACAACGAACATCAGATAATACTGCCGGCACCGTTAATTGGACACAAATTAATAACGGCTTTAACACCTATCAATATTATTATGTAGCAATTGATCCGCGCAATGCAAATGCCAAAGTGTTGGGTGGTGCCCAGGATAATGGAAGTTCAAGAAATTTAGGAGGTACAGGTATTGACTTTGAATCTATTTTTGCGGGCGATGGTGTTTCGGTGGGGTTATCAAATGTAATTTCAGCAAACACCTATGAATATGTTGGTTTTCAAAAGGGAGATATTTTTAGGCGCAATGCCGTAACTGCCGTCAATAACGGGACCGATATTAGACCAACCGCTGCTGTAAATGATGGCTTGTTTGTTACTTTATTTCATCTGGATCCGGACAATACGGAAAATTTATTTTATGCCAACGATAGCAGCCTTTATAGAAATATTTCTGCAAGTACTGCAACAAGTTCGAACTGGACCCAAATGACAGGTGTCGGATCTACAGTGTCTGATAATATTTTTATAACAGCTCTGGCAACTACCCGCGGAGCTTACAACCCAGCCACCGCAAGTTTATTTATTGGTACTGAAGATGGCCGTCTATTACGTTTGAACGATCCCGCAAATGCAGCCGCTGCAACGGCTCCTACTGATATTACCGGCGCATTGTTTCCTCTTGGCTATATAAGTAGTATCGCTGTCAATCCAAGAAATGATGATACAGTATTAGTTACATTTTCCAATTATACAGTTCTTAACTTACCAATTGTAAATATTTGGTGGACCGGGAATGCTAATGCAGCCTCGCCCACCTGGACCAATGTTGAAAGAAACCTAACCTTGCCCTCTATACGAAGTTCCGTTATTGCAAGAACTTCCCTGGGTATTGAATATTTTGTTGGAACATCTGTAGGAATGTATAATACGACTAACCCTTTAACGACCAACTGGACACAGGAAGGGGCCACAACTATTGGAAATGCAGTAGTATCATGTTTTGCGCTTCGAACTGTTGATAATAATTTATTAGTGGGTACACATGGATATGGTATGTGGAAAACAGCACTTACCCTTGCATTACCGGTTAATCTTGTAGACTTTACAGGTAAAGCAGTTAATAAAATTAATAAATTAAATTGGGTAACAGATCAGGAACAGAATAATTATGGATTTGATATTGAGCATAAGTATACCAATGAAATCAATTTTAGCAAAATCGGTTTTGTAAAAGGAAAGAATTCGCTCAACAAGAATTATTATGAGTTTGATGACGGTATTATTGACCTTGGCAAAGAAAATGTTCAATATCGATTGAAACAAATAGACCTTGATCAGAAGTTTAAATATTCCAATGTAATATCCATAAACAGGAAAGGCTCTATTAATTTTGTTGAATATATTGCTGTTGTTGGAAATACATTATTTGTTCGATTTAATAACAATAATGCGGGCCAAACCATTGAGGCAAGATTCTTTGACGTTTCCGGAAGGTTATTGAAAAAGCAACAGCTTTCACGTCAATCACAACAACTCGATATTTCTAGCTTACCCGCAGGAGCCTATGTTGTTGAATTTACCAGTAGTACTAAAGAGAAACACACCCAGAAA
>JBJXDV010000435.1:0-4196 GCA_046153465.1 Chitinophagaceae bacterium | reverse complement strand
TAAGCTCACGAACCATGTCCTGGTAAAAATCAACATTTGGAGTTGCTTCCAGCATTTCACGCCAAATGGTGGCAAAAAGCATACGGTCATTTTGAGTTCTGGGGCTCCACATTGCCGGGCCTTTGCTTCTGTTAAGCATTCTAAACTGAATCATGCTTTTATCACTAACAATACCGCTGTAGCCTCCTAAGGCATCAATTTCCCTGACTATTTGACCTTTGGCAATACCGCCCATGGCCGGATTGCAACTCATTTGAGCGATTGTTTGCATATTCATTGTGATAAGCAAAACTTTACTACCCATATTGGCGGCCGCTGCAGCCGCTTCACAACCGGCATGACCCGCTCCGACAACTATTATATCGTATTCAGAAAACATAAGCCTGCAAAATTAAGCGAAATATGCGGCTCTATTTCCTTCCCATATTTTTAATCAGAGCTGCTTCTTTTATAACTTCTTGAATATCTCGTCCACTATTTAGTAGCTCAAACTCGTAGTTATTAAAATTTTCTATATGCTCTAAATAATCTTTATGTTCTTTTATGAATTGTCTTTGCGCTTCAGTACTAATTATATTTGAGATTTCAATAGTGGCTATTTTTTCAAGTAGTTTTTTACATACGTGATAGCCGGTTTCATTATAAATATCCTGAAAATAGGTTTTTGCCATAAGCACATCTACTCTATTACCACGTTCTTTGTTTTTTTGATTTGCCTCAACTCTAATATTTGTGAAATTCCAGCAAAGCGTCAACTCATCTTCATTTTTAAAATCAAAATATGTTACAGGGATAATATGGTCAAACTGCCATGCTTTTCCATAATTTGACCAAGATAATTCGCTAGTAAACTGCATTTCCATCCAATGCCGCAGGTTCTTGAAGTCCAAGCCAAAATAAGCCGCATATTGTGAAGCTACGTGACCATTAATGATGTATCGCCTCAAAGCAATTTGCCATTTGCGCTTGTCATTATGTTTTTGCTTCGCTTCTGTAAGTTCAGAGTAATCCGTTTCTAAGCTTTCCATAACCTTGTTTTGGCAAAGGTAGTGTTTCACAAATCACTGTTCCACCATGAAACTGTTCTTTGTGGAACATTCTATTTACACCCAAATACCTGAACTGTTATAGCTTTTTTAGAGGTAAGTTCAGACATGGCAATCCCCATTTTACCAAAAGATGGGTTAAGGAGATTTTGCCTGTGGCCTTTATCTGGTACGCCATAGTCAATAAGTAAAATTACCAGCGCTTCAAGCGGACTGTTATTTCCTAAAAAAAGGTTTTCTGCGCCGCATTTATAGTAGCCTGCCTCATTAATTCGGTGCGCAAAATCTTTTCCTGTGGATGATTTATGAGAAATAACCCCTCCTTGTTTTACCAGGTCTTTTGCATGGGCTTTACACATTATTAAAAGCCCATCATCGGGAATCAAAGGAGGCAAACTAAAGGAAGATTTTTGTATGTCTTTTTCAAGACTATTTACTTCTGGCTTCTTAGCCTCGGGGAATTGTCTGATAAAATCTTTTACCACCTCAGCAAAAAACTGCTTTGGGTTTTTTCGAAAAACATTTGTCCAGTAAAAAAACTCCTGTTCCTGTTTATTCAGTGTTATAAAAGCGGGCTCTTGTTCTAAACTTTTCCAAACAACAGAATCAAAACCGCCTTTGTATTCAAAAGATTTATCCTGCAACGTAATAATGCCATGCTGACTAAATCCGGAAATTGAAAGAAATGGAAAAAGAAAATTGAAAAGGTATTTCATTTTATTAAGATCTCTTTATGTGATATAAACGCAAATAGTAATTCTCCCGTTCACGCATTTTCTTAATCTCTTGTGAAGTTTTATCCCTGTACCCACATAAATGAAGACATCCATGAAAAATTACCCGATGCAGCTCCTCTTTTAAAGAGGTTTTATGCATCTGACTATTTTCTCTTATCCTTTCAGCACTAATGTATAACTCCCCATCAATAAATTTTTTTTGGTTTGAATAACTAAATGTTACAATATCAGTAAAGTAATCATGTTTTAGGAAGGCAGTGTTTATATCAAGTAAATAGGAATCAGTGCAAAACACCACATTTATATTTTTAACAAAGCAGCCTTCGCTTTTAAAGAGAAGTAGCAAAAACTTCTTTAAGCGAGTTTTCTCTTTTAAAGTAATATGCACATCGTTAAAATAAAATCGAACAGATTGATTCATAATTTCAAAAATCGGAAAAACTGAAAGGTTATGGTAAATACATTTGCATTCTTAGTATATGGAAAAGAAACTTTCTGATTTAATACCCGGAGAAAAAGGAATCATTCAGTCTTTTGAAAATGAAGACCTATATCTAAAATTAATGGAAATGGGTTGTGTTCCAGGTGAAGAGGTGTTTGTAGAAAGAATAGCACCAATGGGCGATCCAATTAGTGTTATTGTATCTGGTTATCAATTAAGCTTACGGTTGGAAGAAGCAAAAACAATTGCCGTGGTAACATCTAAATAATTATAAATCAATATTTTATATGAAAATTGGTTTATATTTTGGCTCTTTTAACCCTATACATAATGGTCATTTAATTATTTCTCAGTTTTTATTAAATGAAACGGATTTGGATAAGATATGGCTTGTGGTTTCTCCCCAAAATCCTTTTAAATCCAAAAAAGGATTATTAAACGAGTATGATCGTTTACATTTAATACAACTGGCTATTGAAGGTTCAAAAAATCTCAAGGCGTCAGATATAGAGTTTAAACTACCTAAGCCTTCTTATACAATTGATACATTAGTTTATTTAAGTGAAAAATACCCTTCTTATCAATTTTCAGTAATTATGGGGAGCGATAGTTTTCAGAATATAAAAGAATGGAAAAATGGCCACTTAATACTTTCCAATTATAGAATTTATGTTTATGAAAGACCTGATTTTCCACTAAAGCACAATTTGCCTGAAAATATCATTGCTATTAAGGCCCCTTTACTACAAATATCATCTACTTATATACGTGAATTGATTCGAAACAATAAATCGATAAGATATTTAGTACCGGAAATTGTAAAAGAAGAAATTGAACGAAATGGCTATTATAAACTAAAGGGTCCAACCTAATAGCAGACATATCAGTGGAATAAAGGGGGCCGGAAATTTAGTAAATTGCAATGTAAGAAAAGTGGCCGCAATTACAATCAGGTTTATGTAGCCAACATTATTAAGGCTAAAAAGTGTCATATCTCTCGACAGGTAAAAAGCAGAAGCAATCATTAAGCCCACAACTGCAGCATTAATACCCTCTAATGACCTGTATATAATAGCATACTTTTTAAGATTGTGCCAAATAGGGTAAAAAAACAGTACGAGTAAAGCACTGGGCAGAAATATGGCAATAGTTGCAATGACAGCACCAGTGAATTGCATTTTTTTCCCTTCCTTTCTCAATGCCATACCTCCTGCGTAAGTGGCCATAGAAAACACCGGCCCGGGGATACCTTGCACAAAACCTGCTCCTGTAAGTAATTCTTCCTTTGTTACGTATTGTGTTTTTTCTCTCACTACAAACTGCTCATACATCATTGGCATTAATACCTGACCTCCTCCAAAAACAATACTGCCAAAGCGGTAAAAATTTTCAAAAAGATTAAATGCTTTGCGGCTTTCCCAATTTTGCTTGTTTGCAAGCGTACTCAAAAGCCCTGCAGCAAAAAAAACAAGAGCAAATAACCATATATTGGTCCATTTTACTTTTTTGGGAGGTTCTTCTTTTTGAGGTATTCGCTTGTCACTAAAATTTGTTGCAATACCAGCACATGCGATTATAATTGGAATTACCCATGGCATTTTAAAAAGGAAATAAACAAGAACTGCTGCACAAACCATAATTATTCTTGTAATTGTGTTTCTTACTGAAATGGTATAAGCATGCCAGGCGGCATAAATGAGAAAGCCCACCGCCATTGGTTGCAGAAACTTGAAAATGTTTGTATGAAGTGCTTCTTTATCGAGGTAATGAACCAGAAAGGAAAAAGAACCCATTATAATACATGCAGGACTGATCCATATAAGCAATGTTAAAAGTGCCAGAGGTATACCTCCCCGTTTGTAGCCAATTAAAGTGATTGTTTGGGTTGAAGAAGCACCGGGAAGAAGTTGACAGAATGAAATCAGTTCCGTAAGCTCTTCTTCAGTAACATCCCTGCGCTTATTTACAAAT